>NZ_JBPXRO010000009.1:0-168458 GCF_051842875.1 Neobacillus sp. C211 | reverse complement strand
GGTGCCTGACACCCTTCTTTTTCTAGAGTATCTCAATCTTTAAGGAATTCACCTGGGAGACGAGGAGTTCTTCGTATTCTTTTTGGGCTTGGTAGTAGATTTCTTGTTCGCCTGCTTTTGGGTTTTCTTTTTTGACTTTTTCAATTAAGTCCTTTTGCACCTTCTGGGACATGACAATCATTTGATATTGCTGTTTTTCCGTCGCCCAAAATTTCTCTGCACCGTACTCATTGATTAGCTTTTTAGCGGATTCGAACTGATTATATTGTTCGCGCGCTTTGAGGAGGGCTGTATCCACTTCCGTCTCAGCAGCTTTATGGCCCTTTTCATCCGCCAGTAAGGCCATCGCACGGAGGCGGATAATTTGCGTTAATAATTGATTTTTATCCTCAAGTGTTTTTTCCTGGGAAACTAAATAAGCCAATTCTTCCTCTAACTGTTTACCCGTGTATTTTTTCTGGGCGCTCTCACGGTTGATTTCCAGCTGTAACTGGTTAATAAACTTATAGAAGCTGACATCTTCATTGGTAATCCATTCGCCGTTGATGATGGCGACACCTTTTGGCTTAGTCACATGTAGATCGATGACTTTCTCTGCCTTTTTACCGTCTTTTTCTAATGTAAACGCGGCCTCATATTTACCGCCCATCGGCAGATTCACTTTGCCGGAGTAGGTCCCATTTTTGCCTTCCACAAGCTTAACATCATAGCTGCCATGGTCCATATTGGTCATCGATAATTGGGCAGCCACGTCGAGACCTTTTACGGCCTTGTTGTTTTCGGTTACTTTTATTTCAAAGGGCAACGCTGTGTCCTTGACGAAATAAAGGTCCTTCGTCACTGTTACCTTATAGTCAGGGCCTGAACTGCATCCTGTGATTAAGGCAATCAGCAGAAGCGAGCTAAAGATAATCCGTGTCTTCATGAACTGATTCCTCCTAAATTATGAGTTTGTAAGAATTCATCTACTGTAAACTTTTCCATTTTTCCATTGTCCAAATAGGCGACATGGGTGCAAATCTGCTTGATTTCATCAAGATGGTGGGAAGACAGCAGAATCGTTTTATCATGGAGTGAACCAAGGACCTCCAAAATCTCTTTTCTTCCGAGCGGGTCGATGCCGCTCGTCGGTTCATCCAGAATGAGCAGGCTTGAATTCTGATAAAGGGTGATTGCTAAACCAAGGCGCTGCAGCATCCCTTTGGAATATTTCTTCACTTGAACATCACGGTCCTCCCACAAGCTGACTGAGCGAAGCACCTGCTCGATCCGTTCCTGGTTGGCCATCTTGGTCACAGCTTCTGCAAAGAAGGTGATATTTTCAAGACCGGTCAGCATCGGATATAGCATGAATTTTTCCGGCAAATAAGCAATCGTCTTTTTCCATTCATCATTTTTCTTGTTAACAGCAGTCCCGTTAATCAAAATTTCCCCTTGCTTTACTGGCAGTAACCCTAGCAGACTATTGATGAACGTTGATTTTCCGGCCCCGTTGCGGCCAACAAGGGCACATATTTCGTTCGGGTTAATGTCTAGATTGATGGAATCTAAGACATTTTTTTTTCCAAACGATTGGTTTAAATTCGTTACTTTGATCATTCGTACCCCTCCTTACGATTGAAAACAATCGCTGTTAAAAACGAAGTGATAAGCCAGAACAAAAGATTTCCGAGCAGGAAGAATACAGGTTTCGTCCACATAAACGCTTGTAAGAGCCTTGACATATGGCCAAAGGAATATACCCCCGTGCCTGTTTCTAGAAACATTCGAATCGCTTGAAGCGGATTTAAAAAGTAGACGGAAGAAAATAGTTTCACATTTTCATGGGTGACATCAGGTAAGAACGACAGCAAGATAAAATCATGTAAGAAGAAAAAGTAAAACCAGACGAAGATCGTAAACCCTAAAATCTGCATCCGCGAGCGGCTAAAGCTGCCGATGGCCGCACCTATTTGCAGGAAGACGAGACTCATACAAACAATTGCTGCCACAAAGATAAAATAGCCCTTTATATCGAGTTGGAAATTAAATTTTAATAGGAACAAATAGATGAAAAACCACGTAATCAGCGGGACAAGGACGACTGCATAAAGCCCAAGGCTTTTTTTAATTAGGAAGCTTCCGAAAGAGTCTGTCTTTGTCAGCAGCATGATCAATGTTTTTTGTTCCTTTTCTTGAAAAATCGAGAAGGCCCCGATAAATAGGCATAGAATCGGAATAAAATAGATAATCGTATCAAACAAGTTGATTAAGAGCACATAAAAGCCTTTATCAAATGAAAGGGCTGAGGAACGAAATAAAATCGCGATTGAAATGAGAACAATAATACTTAGACTTAGCCAAAGCCCTTTTCCTCTTATATTTTCCTTCCATTCCTTCCAAATGTAATGCATAGTAGGTGTCTCCCCTTTATTAAAATCCCCACAATTAGTAAGCTGACAATAAGGAAAATAGCCTTCGTATGTGTTCCATTTGACGCTGTTAATGGGTGTTGGTCATTAAACATAATGGCTTCGTTTGTAAGTGCAGCATTCATCTTTTCATATATCTTCAGGGCCGGACTTTTTAAAAATAAATAGGATAATTCTTGGTCCTCCATTAATTGATATAAAGAGGAACGATAGGTTATTGGAAAATCCCCAATGCGGTCTTGGTCTAAATCGGTAATCGGGAACGAGCTGCCCCAGTCATTCCCTTTGCCATCCTTGCTCCAAGAATTATTCTCACTATTGCCGCCAAGAGTTACCGCAGGAATCGTATTTTCGGAAATTTGATTTAATGTAAATACTTGATCATTGGAACTCGCCCATAGTTCAATCCCGATTTGGTTTTGAACAATTTTGTTGTGACGAAATTCGTTTCTTGTCGCTTGATCGATATACAACCCACGCTGGTTCATGTAAAAGATATTATTGGCGATAAAATTATCATTGGCTTGAAGGAGTAATAGGCCAAATGATTGGTTGCCGTAGTTAACGATAAATTGATTATCCTCGAGCTTCAAATGATTGGAGTTCATAATGGCTGCGCCGCCGGTATTCATCGTAAAGGTATTTTTCTTAAAAATGTTTTCGTCGGAATACATGTAATGCAGTCCATATCTTGTGTGGCTGATATTATTTTCATAGCTGTGATTGTTGTTGGCATACTCAAAGAACATCCCGTCCCGGGTGCCTTCAATGGTATTCTTTTCAAGCAGATTATCATTTGCATAATAAACGTGAATTCCATTTCCCTGCTCGGCGATTTTGCCCTTGCCCATTCCCTTAATATGGTTTGCACGAATCGTATTATCGTGAGCCTGGCTTAAATATATGCCGTGAAAGGAGTCGCGGATGTTGATATGTTCGACGACGTTGCTGTTTGTATAAAAAATCTTGATGGCCGCGTATTCCTCAGCAGAGTTCCGGTTCATACTTCCGTGCGTTACTGTTAGATGGCTCAGCTTCACATGAGGGGCTTTAATGGAAATGACATTTCCCGTTCCGTCGCCCTTAATGACGGTTTTAGGTGAGCCAATAATCGTCATTGCCTTGTTGATGACAATATTGCCCTGATAGGTTTTATTTTCAAGCTGTAATACCGCCCCATCTTTCAGGCTGTCGATGGTTGCTTGTAAATTTTCGGCTGCCAGCTTTTTCTCAGGGCTCATCAGTAGAAATAGAGAAAAAATGAAAGATAAGAGCGCAGTTTTTTTCATTTACTTTCGATCCTTCCATAAAGGAATTAATAATAGGATAAACGCAGCAATCACCAAATATGTTCCGAGGCCAAGCAGGCTGGTGGTTTGAAAGTTCGCTACAGTGTTATGCCCTAAAATAGGCGGTACAAATGGATCCATTTTTATTGGTGCATCAGGACTTAAGTTGGTGCCAAACTTTTTCAGTGCATGTTGGAGGTCGAATACTCCTAGTCCGCCGCCAATTACAAATAGGCCGATTAATCCATATAGAACCGATTTTTTTCGTAGAAGGGCTGTTAATAGAGTTAGAGCTGCTAATCCTCCCACTAAATAGGGTAAATACGATAATTCAGGGAAGTTTTTTTCACTGAAGTTCGCCATCCCAATATAGTGGTTGAGACCATTGACAATATCGATTTCGCCTTCCAGCTTATTTGGGTAAACAATGATATTCAACCCTTCGGGATATTGCGGTGCAACAAAGACCATTTTCCACCATTGGAAAAACAATGAGATGACAATTAAAATAGTTGAAGCAGTTATTAATAATGAAGAAACCACTGATAACTTCTTAGTTTTACCCTTCATGTTAACATCGCCTTTATTATAAAGTGGAAGCGCCTTGCTCAGCCCCGACAAGCATAAGGCAAGCCCTTCAAGAAGGCGTTTTTTGCCTTCTTAAGGGATTGACTTATGACCTCGAGGGGCTAGGCGCTGCAACTAGATTTTATCGATAATAAGATTTGTAAACAGGGATGGGTATCAATCTCTTTAATTGATACCCATCTCCAACATATTATTTCTTAGGTTTTACAAGGAAGTAACCGTTCATTTCTTGGTGGAGCGCAGAACAGAAGTTTGTACAATAAAGTGGGTAGGTTCCCGCTTTATTCGCGACAAATTCCATTGTGTTGGTTTGTCCAGGCTGAACTTCCATGTTTAAGTTATAGCTGTTGATGGCAAATCCGTGTGTAATATCCTCATCGAAATCAATATTCGTCAGATGGATGGTGACGTGATCTCCTTCATTCACTTCAATGACGTCTGGTCGTTTTGCTTTTGCATCAAAGATGAATTTCGAACGCATCGCAATACCGTATACGTCAACTTTGTTTCCATTGCGGACGATTTTCGTATCACTCTGCTTGTAAACGGCTTCCTTATTCTTGACATCCTTAGGATATACATTAATCGTTTTAATCTTATCGGCTTTAATCATTTGTGCATAGTGCGGTTCAGGGTCTACTGGTGAAGATTGGATGACCTTCATCTTCCCGCTGATATCAATCAATTGCATCGATTCAGGATGGGAAGGTCCAACAGACAAGTAGCTGTCTTTAGCAATCTTGTTTAATGCAATAATCCATTTTCCATCTGGTGCAACGGTATCACCTTCTGCAGAAACAGAATGTCCTGGGGAATATTGAACAGGCACTCGGTCTAATGTTTCACCTGTATTTGGATCCCATTTCACGATTTCAGAAGAAATGAACATCGTTGTATAGGCCATGCCTTTGTCATCAAATTGGGTGTGAAGCGGTCCTAAAGCATTTTCAGGGTTTACTTCTCTTTCCATTACTGATTTGTAATTAAGTACTGGAATTCCGTTCCGTTCACCAGCGAAGTCTTTGTTTTCAACCGCTTTAAACGCTTTTTCAAACGAGAAGACAGTCATTGTCGGTGCTAATTTTCCTGAAGCGATGAACTGCTTGCCATCTGGTGTGACGTCGACACCATGTGGTGATTTAGCGACAGGAATTAAATAAATTCCGCCTTTTTGTTTTTCAGGGAAAATCATTTTTTGACCGCCAACATTTTCGTACTTGCCTTCCTTGACCATCTTCGCAAGCTCTTTCCAGTTAAAAAGAACAATATAGTCACGGTCAGCTTGTGATGCGTTGATTTCCATGTTTGTAGTTGCTTCCTCTGTATTGTAGGTCGTCATAACGGCCCAATCCGCAGAGCTCTTTTTACCAGCGTCGGAAAGGTCATAGGACCATGGCGGAAGAGCCACTTGATAAGCAATACCTAGTTTTTGATTCTTTTCATTAAAGGTTACAGCAGACATAACACCGCGGTATTGTGTGCTGAAGTCATCTAGAGATTCATACTTCTGGCCAAGCGGAACGGCGAAACGTGTTGGCAGGAACATGTACTCTGTATTTTCTGTTACGAATGCTGCACAGTGTGGGCCGGCAGTGTTCGGAACTTGAATGATATCTTTCGTCGTAAATGTTTTAAGGTCTACAACAGCGGCACGGCTGTTTCCTACATCAGTAGCAAACATATATTTTCCATCATAGTCGCCCTTTGTTTCTGAAAAGGCTGGATGGTGAAGGTCACCCCATGTATAGTCGCCCATCATTTTTTTTGAATGTTCATCGAAACCGTATCCTGTGGCGGAATCTTGGGAGAATACAGGAATCGTTCTAATTTTTCGCATCGACGGAACCCCATAAATAAACATTTGGCCGGAGTGACCGCCAGAGGCAAATAGGTAATAATCATCCTTTTGACCGAATGGCACATACACCTTTTCTGCATCGCTCTTAGTGCTTGAAGAAGCTTCAGTATTCGTCTTTGCTGAGAAATCGGCAAAAGAAATCGTTGCTGCAACAAACCCAGCTAAGAGACCCGATGCAATTGGAATCCATTTTTTCATCTAATTACACCACCTTTTTATTTTTCAGAAGCTTGTTTAAGTAGTTCTAATACTTGCTTGCGTTCTTCATCTGATAATGGATTTTTGCCAATAACGCCTGACATAACGGCAGAAGTAGGCGCCTTCAGGAATTCTTCAATCGGCTTGCCATGTTTCCCTTCCACGTTAGCAAACGCTTGGGAAAGGTCCGGTCCTACGGCACCGCCCTTAATATTTAATGCTTCAACACTGTGACAGCCAAGACAGCCCTTCTTGTTAAGGATGTTATCCTCATTAGCTGAAACGGTTGTTGCTTCCTTTGCATCCGTACTTTCTTCTTTGGCAGCAGCAGTTTCGGTTGTTTCTGTTTGGGCCACCTGAGGCTGTTTTTCGGAATCCCCCATGATCACGCCAAACACTAAGTAGCCAAGTCCAAAGCCAAGTAATGCACAGACTACAAAACTAATAATGGCTTTATTCACTTTTTTCCCTCCCTTTTTATATAAAATGAACACCTTCATCCTAAACGCTCAGGAGGGAGAAAAATGTGACCTACCTCACACCTTTTTGGTAGATTTTGAACGTTATGTGAAACCGATTGTTACAATTGGCTTTATAACAATGAACATTTTGTGAATTTCGTCACTACTTCAGCGGATGGAGTTGTTTACAATAGATGGTAAGTATTTATCAAAAGTAGAGTTCTATAAAGGGGAGGTGAGAAGGATGAATCGAGTCGATTGTTTAAAAGATCCGCATCTAGGAGTCTATCAAGAAGTAACACAAACGGATTTACTTCGAAAAATTGTTATTTTTAAGGATCTATCACAAAAGTCGCTTTCGATTATTGAAAAGAGGATTCAAACGCTGGAGTTGAAAAAAGGTGAACAGATCATTTCTGAGGCGGAGGTGGCCAAGGGGGTGTATTTTGTTCGCTTTGTACACTGCTGCACCGGGAATATTAACATTGAAAAAGCCCTTCGCTACGAAGGGCTTTCGTTTACTTATCAAATTTGTACGTCCAGAATCGTTCGTTGTTGATCCACTTCATCATTTGTGGGTCTTGATTTTTCAACTTCTCCTCCATACCAATAAACATCTGCTCTGTTTGCGAGCGGTGAGCTTGGATGGCAGCCAGCTTTGTTTCTACGACGGGGCTAATATCATTGACGATGTTTGGTTCTCCAATTTCGTCTACACAATTATTCGAAAAGGCGACACAGTGTAAGGTTGGCCGCACGGCAGCGGGCATCTTCCCAACTGCCCGAACAACCGCCGCACCGGTGGCATCATGGTCAGGATGAACGGAATAGCCTGGATAAAAGGTAATAATAAGGGAAGGATTGACTTCCTCAATCAAAGCTAACATTTTGTTGGCGAGTTTCTCTTCGTCTTCAAATTCAATCGTTTTATCACGGAATCCAAGCATGCGCAGGTCTTGAATGCCCAACACCCGAGCCGCTTCCTTCAATTCCTCTTTCCTAATTTTCGGCAGGTTTTCGCGATTGGTAAACGGGGGATTCCCCATGTTGCGTCCCATTTCTCCTAAGGTTAAACACGCATAGGTGACAGGAGTGTCGTTCTGTACATGGGTCGCAATCGTCCCAGACACACCAAATGCCTCATCATCAGGGTGCGGAAAAACGACCAAGAGGTGACGTTCTTTTTCCATAAATCATTCTCCTTTCGGGCCTTGCCTATTATTCAAAGGTTGTGTTAAAGGTTATTGTTGATATCTTAGCCATGTTGATTGGAGCGGAAGGCACGAGACTCCTGCGGGAGGGCGGGGCCGAGGAGGCTCCCCGGACCGCCCGCGGAAAGCGAAGTGCCTGGAGCGGAAATCAACATGCAAGTATAACACAGCCTATTCAAAAGGGGTGCTGGAAATCTCCAAGGCAACCGCTAGTTTTCCTGCATTATCATGACCGGCTAAAAGCAGATGATTGTCTTCATCTATTTCGTAATGTGTAATCCCTTCTGCATAAATCCAGCCAAGGTTGATCTTCAGACCAACCCGAAACGGGCCATTCCCTGTTATTTTTCCTAATTCATAACGGACAAGCGCATTGCGGATGAAAGCACCAGCGGAAAAAAATGATTGGTCGTTATGTGATGCATAGGCACCGTTTGTCGTTTCAAGGTGTATGTAGACATCTTTATTGGCAAAGCTCGTAATCGCAGCCTGTGCGCCTTTCATATCAATAGGTTCCAAAGTGCAACCTCCTTTCCCTTTATAAATAGAATGATTATGTCTAATGTCTATTTTAGTTAATAATGTAACTATCATACTAGAATCAGGAAAAAAATGCGAAATCAATGCTCGGTGCCTGACACCAAAGGGTCACGGTGCCTGACACCAAAAGAAAGAGCCGATCAATCGACCGGCACTTTTCTCTACGGTTATTCAACACAATCTTCACAGTACTCTGTTTTTGAAAATCCACTGCGGTAAGCACCATGCCAGGTCGGACCGACATATTGGTTTAGCTTGAAGCCTTGCTGGATGGCGGCTGTAATAAACTCTTTCGCGACATCGACAGCATCATAAACGGATTTCCCTTTGGCTAATTCTGCGGTAATCGCCGATGAGTAGGTACAGCCTGCACCGTGCGTGTAGGTAGTTGCAAACTTTTCAGACTCATACAGCATAAAGTCCTTTCCGTCATAAAGCAGGTCAACTGCTTTTTCTTCGGATTGGAGCTTGCCGCCGCCCTTAATCAACACGAATTTTGCCCCTTGCTCGTGGATTTTTACCGCTGCTTCCTTCATTTCCGCAACAGTACGCGGAGTCTTCATCCCTGCAAGCTGTCCGGCTTCAAACAAATTGGGAGTAACTACCAGTGCGCGTGGTAAGAGGAACTCGCGCATCGCATCGGTCGTTTCTGGATTTAAGACCTCATCTTCCCCTTTGCAAACCATAACCGGATCAATGACGACACGCTCCAGTTTATTTTCATCAATTTTTCGCGCCGCTAATTCGATAATTTCAACCGTACCAAGCATGCCCGTTTTCATTGCATCAATTCCAACAGAAAGAATCGTTTCTAATTGAGTCTCAAGGGTATCAACCGCAATCGGAAACACGTTATGGTGCCAATGGTTTTTCGGATCCATCGTCACAATCGATGTCAGCGCCGTCATTCCATAGACGCCAAGCTCCTGAAATGTTTTTAAGTCTGCTTGAATTCCTGCGCCGCCGCTGGTATCAGAGCCCGCAATCGTCATTACCTTTTTGATCGTCATATGTATCCTCCTTCGCATCTAAAACCTTCTACTTATTATAGAACAATTTTATAAATTTAACAGAATTCATGCGAGGACAAGACTAGGTAAATCGATTTGGAAGAAATAGTATCTCAATGTCATTTTATGAAGTATTTCCTGAAGAGGAGAGAAAACAATGAACCATAAAGGTTGTCCCGATGAATATCCTATTTCCTTGCTTATTAACGGCTACGAAATCGCCGTTTTTCAACTAACAAAATACAACTTAGACGATTGGACCTATGGATATTTGTTTTCTGAAGGCGATGCGGTATCGCAAATTCAGGTTTGCGAATAATGTAATGGCTATATTAAAATTATGGATATACGACAATATATTGAAAAACCATCAGCAGCCTTACTAGATTTAAACTCGATCCATTGGATTATGTTGCACAGGAAAATGGCTATCATGCGGTGGGTGAGAAAAAAGATTTGAATTAAGAGGGTGCTCGAATGATGAAGGCAGCGGCTATTATTTTATCAGGTGGAAAATCAAGCAGGATGGGTACCAATAAAGCGCTTTTAAAAATAAACGAAAAAACCAACATTGAGAGAATTGCTGATACGCTAAAGTTGTCCTTTAATGATATAATTCTTGTAACCAATCATCCTGAAGACTATCAATTTTTAGGATTGAAGATGGTCTCGGATTATTATCCAGATAAAGGACCGCTTGCAGGGGTTCATGCCGGCTTGCTGTCTTCCAAATATGATACGAATTTTATTGTAGCTTGTGATATGCCATTTGTTTCAGGAGAACTTGCAGAGGTGCTCGTAAACAAATCCGGCGATTATGATGCGGTCATCCCCGTCATTAATGGAGTCCAGCACCCTTTATTTGCCGTCTTCCAAAAGAGGGTGGCAGATAAGGCTGCACAAAGGATCGAAGCGGACCGTCTCCGGATGAAGCATTTGCTCGATCACTTAAACGTTTTATATGTAACGGAAAAAGACCTTCACTCAAACAGTATTGACATAGAACGAGTCTTTTTTAATATGAATCACCCAAATGAGTATGAAGACGCCAAAAAGTGGGCTGAAGCGGATTTTCCCCGCTTTAACGGGCAGAACAAGGAAGTATAAGGGGGAAAAAGGGGACCATGCAATTTTTCAAAGTAAAAACAGTGGAAGAAACATTTGCCTTAATCGAGGAAAAAATACCGGCAACCAAGCAAACCGAAGTACGGGTGCTCGAAGAGGCGCTTCACTATATCCTCGCTGAACCAGTGATTGCACAGGAAAATGTGCCGAGTTTTGATCGTTCAACGGTGGATGGATATGCTGTTCGTGCCAAGGATACGTATGGTTCTTCCGAATCCATGCCAGGCTTCCTTACGGTTACAGGGGAAGTGAAAATGGGTGAGGTTCCAACTGCACAAGCCGGCCCAGGTAAAGCGGTCTATGTGCCAACGGGCGGGATGCTTCCGATCGGAAGTGACAGCGTTATCATGATTGAGCATTGTGAAGAGGTCGATACGCTATTAAATACGTACAAGCAGATTGCACCCGGAGAAAACGTGATTCGGGCCGGGGAAGATATTAAAGAAGGAGAAACGCTTCTCACGGCAGGAACGAAACTTCGTCCGCAGGAGCTAGGGGCACTCGCTTCTTTAGGGGTTACGACTGTAACGGTCTACCGCAAAGTAAAAGTTGGTTACCTTTCGTCGGGGGATGAAATTGTTCCCTATCAATCAAAAAAACTAGTAGAAGGGCAAATTCGCGACATCAACTATTTGACGATTTCAGGTTCTTCGAGCGAATGGAATGTGGATTTCTTATATGGCGGCATTGTCCGTGATGATTTTGAGGAGTTTAAACAAAAGGCCCGTGAACTCTATCAGCAGGTAGATTGTTTAATCCTTTCCGGCGGAAGCTCGGTCGGCGCAAAGGATTATACCACGGATGTCATCCAGTCTTTAGGTGACCCGGGAGTGTTTGTCCACGGTATTTCGATTAAGCCTGGGAAACCGACGATTCTGGCAATGTCTAATGGGAAACCAGTGATTGGACTGCCAGGTCATCCAGCCTCCGCGATGATTATCTTTAAGCTGTTTGGCGAGCAAATTTTACGAAAATTAAATGGTGAAGACTCGAGGCGGAAACCGGAGCGAATTTTTGCTAGAATCACAAAAAATATTCCTTCCTCACCAGGACGGTCTGATTATATTCGGGTCCGTTTATTTGAAAAAGAAGGGGAATGGTGGGCTGAGCCGATTATTGGCAAGTCCGGTTTAATTACAACCTTGGTCAAAAGTGATGGACTTGTCGAGATTAGTTCAGAAAAAGAGGGAATTTCACAGGGGGAATTCGTGCCTGTGATTGCATCACGATAAGGGGGGCTAAGCAATGAATTATAAAAATTTTAAACGAAAAATATATTTAGAAGATAAACCCCGAGCACAGGCTAGAGAAGAAATTCTTGCGGCTCAAGTCCTGACCCCTGAAAAGGAAGAAATCGCAACGAGTACATCCTTGGGCCGTGTGACAGCTGAACCCATTTTTGCAAGGGTCTCAATGCCGCATTACCATGCCAGCGCAATGGATGGAATTGCGGTCGTTGCTGAAAATACCTATACAGCCCATGAGCAAAATCCACTTCGTCTCAAACGTGGCGAAGAATTTTGTTATGTTGATACGGGGAACGCGATCCCTTCACCGTTTAACGCCGTCATTATGATTGAGTATGTCGATTGTCTTGATGAGGAAACGATTGAAATTATCGAGCCAGCAACCCCTTGGCAGCATATTCGTCCGATTGGCGAAGACGTGGTTCAAGAGGAAATGCTTTTTCCACAAGGGCATATTATCAGGCCAGCTGATTTAGGTGTCCTATTAGGAGGACAGCAAACGGTCATTCCTGTTGCAAAAAAGCCTGTCGTGACGATTATTCCGACCGGGAATGAACTGGTTGAAGCCAATGCTGAGTTAGCACCTGGAAAGATTATTGAATTTAATGGCTCGGTATTTGCTGGCTTCATTAAGGATTGGGGCGGAGAACCGAACCTCCTTCCGGTTGTGAAGGACGAACCAGAAAAAATAAAAGAAGTACTTTTAGAAGCAGCTGAGACCTCTGATATTATTGTTATTAATGCGGGTTCATCAGCAGGCTCGAAGGACTACACGGTCCACATTATTGGCGAAATCGGCGAAGTCTTTACCCATGGGGTCGCCGCACGGCCAGGCAAACCTGTCATTTTAGGGAAAATAAACGGGAAGATCGTTGTCGGAGTTCCGGGCTATCCAGTCTCAGCTTATTTGGCGCTCGAGTGGTTTGTCAGACCGCTTATCTGCAAGTACCTGCAAATCCCTGAACCCAAAAGGCAGACCGTGACCGTTAAGCTAGGGCGCCGCATCGTTTCGTCCATGGGTGCGGAGGACTTCGTACGAATGAATATCGGCTATGTGAATGGACAGTTCGTTGCCAATCCGCTGACAAGAGCAGCAGGAGTAACGATGTCATATGTCAGGGCAGATGGCCTGTTAATCGTCCCAGCTAACATTATTGGCTATGAACAAGGGGATCTAGCCGAAGTAGAACTGATGCGTCCGCTTGAGGAAATCAAGCAGGCAATTGTGTTTTGCGGCAGCCATGATTTGACGATTGACCTGTTGTCGTCACGGTTAAAGCAGGTGCGGACCGACATGAAAGTTGTCTCCTCGCATGTCGGCAGTATGGCAGGCATCATGGCGATTCGAAAAGGAGAGGCCCATGTAGCGGGTATTCATTTGCTTGACCCAAGTACAAAAGAATATAATATCTCCTATGTAAACAAACTATTAGCCGGTCAAGACGTCGTTCTGTATCCATTTCTAAAAAGAAAGCAAGGCTGGATCCTCCCAAAAGGCAATCCGCTTGGCATTGAATCAGCGGCTGACTTAGCCCGTGTGAACGCGAATTACGTCAACCGTCAAAAAGGAGCGGGAACACGAATCCTCTTTGATCTTTTACTCGAAGAAGGGTGCCTGACACCAGAGGATATTACCGGTTATGACCGGGAAATGTTTTCTCATTTAGCGGTAGCAGCGGAAGTGAACGGTGATGCGCACGGGGCAGGTCTCGGGATTTATCCTGCCGCGAAGGCGATGAACCTAGATTTTGTGCCTGTTGCTGATGAAGAATATGATTTGCTGATGACGAGAGGCTTTTATGAGAGCGAAAGCGGCAAGCTGCTGATGGCAATAATCCAATCGGCTCCGTTTAAAGAACAAGTCGAAAAAATTGGCGGTTACCAAGTGGTCGAAAATGCAGAGCCTAAGTGCTTGGGTGTAGAGGTGTAATCAGGATGATGTATCAAATATCAAAGGAACCAATCGATATTCAAGCAGTAATTGATAAGGTGATCCAGCGCGAGGCTGGTGCGATTACGACGTTTATCGGTACCGTTCGAGAATTAACGAAGGGTAAAAAAACGTTGTTTTTAATCTATGAAGCGTACGAAGCGATGGCTATAAAGAAGCTCGAGCAGATTGGCCAGGAAATTGAACAGCGCTGGGAAGGTTCATGCGTTGCAATCACCCACCGGGTCGGCCGTTTAGATATAACGGATGTAGCGGTGGTCATTGCCGTCTCGACGCCGCACCGTGCTGATGCCTATGAAGCCAACCGCTATGCAATTGAACGGATCAAGGAAATCGTCCCGATCTGGAAGAAAGAGCATTGGGAAGAAGGCGAAGCATGGATGGGCAATCAGCTGGAAACCGTCGCCTACCCAAGCGGCAAGCCTGAGGAGAGTGACTTAAATGAATAAGGTACTATTTTTTGCCCATTTACGCGACGCAGTCGGCGAAGAGTTTCTTTCCGTCGATGCCAGTGGAAAAACGGTGGCAGAATTAAAAGCGGACTTATCGGCTAAATATGACCTGCCGAAAATGGACACGGTGATGACTGCGGTCAATGAGGAATTTGCCTCGAACGATGAAATCATTCGAGATGGTGATGAAATTGCTTTTATTCCGCCAGTAAGCGGGGGCTGATCATCATGAACGAACGGTATTCACGGCAGTTCCTCTTTCCTGGGATTGGTAAAGAAGGACAAGCTAAGATTAGTCGCAAGCATGTACTGATCATCGGGGCGGGGGCCTTAGGGTCAGGCAGTGCGGAGGTGTTGACCCGGGCCGGCGTTGGCAAGATTACGATAATTGACCGAGACTATGTTGAGGCCAGCAATCTGCAGCGCCAGCAGCTCTATACCGAAGAAGATGTCGCCGAGAAACTTCCGAAGGCTGCAGCGGCAGAAAAACGCCTGCGGGCGATTAACTCCGATGTGGAAGTGGTTTCAATCATCGGTGATGCCACCCCTGAATTGCTGGAGGAACTTATCCTTGGTGTCGATGTGATGATGGATGCGACGGATAATTTTGAAACCCGGATGGCGATGAATGATGCCTCACAAAAATACCAGGTCCCGTGGATCTATGGGGCCTGCGTCGGCAGCTTTGGAATGACGTTTTCAATGATCCCAGGAAAAACTCCCTGTTTAAATTGCCTGTTGCGCCAGGTTCCGCTTCAGGGGATGACCTGCGATACGGGCGGGATTATTTCTCCTGCCGTGCAAATGGTAATCGCCCATCAGACAGCGGAAGCGCTGAAGATGCTAGTCGAGGATTGGGACGCGGTGCGGACTTCGTTTGTCAGCTTTGATTTATGGAGAAATCAATATAGTCTCTTAAAGATGTCGAAGGCAAAGTTTGCCGGATGCTTGTCGTGTGGCGAGGAACGGACGTATCCATATCTTGATCGTGAAAATATGACGAAAACTACGGTACTGTGCGGCCGTGATACAGTCCAAATCCGCCCCTCGTCTACAGGAGAGATATCGTTGGAGCGCCTAGCTGGACAACTTAGTACACTTGGATATGTAGTGAAGGGCAACCCCTATTTGGTGTCGGTTGAAATGGGCGAAGAACGGATGGTTATTTTTCAAGATGGCCGTGCCCTTATTCACGGGACAAAGGATTTGACCCATGCCAAATCGATTTATCAGCGGATCTTAGGATAAGCTATGACCTGTATCTTTAGTGGTACGGGTTTTTCTTTGTCACCATTCGAGGTGTTTCACGTGAAACAATGGAGATTATGTCGAAGTGTCTGCCAATCTCTCGGGCTAATTTTTCGAAAAAAAGGTCATACTCATGTAGAATAGAAACGAGACTGAAATTTGAGGTGCTTGATAAGTGAATATATCCGTCCAAAAACTATTAACGAAAATAGAAGCAGAATTGAAGCTGGCGAAAACCAGCACGAAGGAAGAAAGCTTGCGGGAAAAAGTTTACTCTATTAAAATATTATGCGAGTTGCTGCTAGACGAAAAACCGTCACTGACAAGCGTGGTTCCGGCGGCCCCAATGCCTGCAGTTCAACCTGCCATCTCGTTCCAGGCTTACCAACAGCCTGTAATGAACCAACCAATCGTTCAACAAGCACCAACATTACAGCAGCCGAAGAAACTCGACATGGAAGACGAAGCAAACGGGGATTCGCTATTTGATTTTTAAAACGAAAAGCGGAAGCGCCAGTCTCAGCCCCGACTAGCATAAGACAAGCACTTTGGAAGGCGGTTTTTTGCCTTCTGAAGTGATTGGCTTATGACCTCGAGGGGGGCTTGGCCCTGTAGCTAGACATAACAGAGGAGGAGATTTTTAGATGAAAGTATTTATTATAGTAGGAGCCATCAACGCCTTTATAGCGGTAGCGCTTGGTGCCTTTGGTGCCCATGGGTTAAAAGACAAACTGGATGCACATTATTTAGATATTTGGAAAACAGGGGTCACCTATCAAATGTTCCATGCGATAGGTATTTTAATGATCGGGCTGCTGATTGGGAAAGTAGCCGCCGCCAGTCCGCAATTCACCTGGTCAGGATGGTTGATGCTGGCCGGTATTATCTTTTTTAGCGGCAGTTTGTATGTATTGAGCTTGACGAAGATTGGCATCTTAGGGGCGATTACACCCATTGGAGGAGTATGCTTCTTAGCAGCCTGGATCCTCATGGTAATCGGTGCGGTAAAACATCTGTAATGGAAAGGAAGTCATTGGGCAACGCTCCCAATGACTTTTTTTGTCGAAGTCTCTTTTAAACATTATTATTGATTTTGTCACTCTGTTGATTGGAGTGGAAGGCGAGGAGGCTCCCCGGACCGCCCGCGGAAAGCGAAGCGCCTGGAGCGGAAATCAACAGGATAGTATAAAGAGATTACCCAAAAAATAAAACACCAATTGTGGGTCAATTGGTGTTTGTTTGAAATGATTTATCTTGGCGGGTAAGTAGATAAAGGCGGAGCGCTGCCGTAAGGATATTCATACTCAATTTCCTCAGAAAATTGGACGTAATCGACGGCTACCATTGGGATAAGGTAACGGGCCCCTGATTGTGGGTCACTTAAGACAACATGGTCTCTTCCTGCCGCTTCAATAATCCCTTTAAATTCCTTAGCATTCCATTGATTGTTACCTTCGAACGTGGCAAAGACCGTTACCAATTTCCCTTTATTTAAGCGTAAAATATTTTCGATGTACGACTGCTCAATTGGCAGCATGCCTGGTGTTTGCCCTTGCGGTGCAGATGGTGCTCCAGCTCCTGCCCCGGCGGGTGGAAATTGTGGGAATCCTTGTGCACCAGGTGCGGGATAAAAGCTTTGCCCGCCCCCCGGCATCCCTTGAGCTCTCTGTTGTTGCTCTGCCGCTCCAGTATAAGGCTGAAATCCCTGTGGATTGTAGTATTGATTCATCTTTTTCCCTCCTAAAAAGTGAATTAAACGAGTGGCCCAACATCCTATTAATACTCCCTCAATCCCAAATATGTGCCAACGGAGAAAAATAAACTTTTTCCACTTGAGATTAGTGGCGTTCTTTCTTAGACTCGCTGTTTAAATAGTATGAGTACATGGAGCGGAATATGACTAGCTAATGGGGGAGAAACAGCAAAAAAGTCCCCAGCCGAAGCTGAGGACTTTTATATTTTACACGTGTAAGAAGTTTGCCACGCGTTCTTCTTCTAGCAGGTTACCAACAAAGAATGAGCCGAATTCTCCGTATCGAGCACTTACTTCATCAAAACGCATTTCATAGACAAGCTTTTTAAATTGAAGGACATCCTCCGCAAACAAAGTAACGCCCCATTCATAATCATCAAAACCAACGGAACCCGTGATGATTTGCTTTACTTTACCAGCGTATGTACGACCAATCATTCCGTGGCTGCGCATTAAACTTCTGCGCTCTTCCATCGGCAGCATGTACCAGTTATCGTTGCCCTCGCGTTTCTTATCCATTGGATAGAAGCAGACATATTTGGACTTAGGCAGCGTCGGGTACAGACGGGCTAAAATTTGCGGGTTTTGATATGGATCCTCACCAGCAGGTAAATAGTTACTTAACTCGACTACTGAAACATAAGAATGTGCAGGCATCGTGAATTCAGCCAATCTTGTTTTATTGAATTCGGTTTCAATTTGGTTTAGTTCTTCCATTGTTGGACGCAGAATCATCATCATAAAATCTGCCTTTTGACCAACAATTGTATATAAAGCATGGCTGCCTTCTTTACGTTCCTGTGTAGCATTCCACTTCTCAACGAGACTTAAAAACTCGTGGATCGCTGCCTGGCGCTCATCACTAGGGAGCATTTTCCAAGTTGTCCAATCAACGGTACGGAAATCATGGAGGCAATACCAGCCATCAAGCGTTACTGCTGCTTCACTCATTATAATCACTCCTAAATAATCACTCTTCTTATTTACATTCATTACTATATCATAGTTTGACCCAGTGGCGCGCGAATAAACCTTTCTAAATAGGCAAATGGATATTTTTGTGGGAAAAAGTAAATTCTAAAACCTAGAGTGTAATTTTTTGAAAAGATAAACTTTTAGCTGGTGTGAGTGATATCCTTGAAATTTAAAAAAGGTAAAGTATGCTAATTAGGTAGGTTTATTAAGGGAGGATTTTTAGTCGTGAGTGATTTATTTGAAGGATTAAAGCAAAAAGTTTCTGGACGTGATTTGAGAATCGTTTTTCCAGAAGGATTAGACGAACGGATTGTCAGAGCCGCAGGTCGTTTGGGTTCAGAAAAATTAATGACACCGATCTTGGTTGGCAACATCGAACAGGTTCAGGCCAAAGCGGCAGAGGTTGGCGTATCGCTCGACGATACGGAAATTTATGACCCTGCGAGCTATGCAGGCATGGACGAGTTGGTGGCAGCGTTTGTTGACCGCCGTAAAGGGAAAGTAACCGAAGAGGATGCCCGGAAAATTTTGCTTGATGAAAACTATTTCGGCACCATGCTTGTTTATTTAAATAAAGCACACGGCCTTGTTAGCGGTGCGGCCCACTCCACAGCAGATACGGTGCGCCCTGCGTTACAGATTATCAAGACAAAAGAAGGCGTCAAGAAAACGTCAGGTGTGTTTATCATGGTTCGTGAGGATGAAAAATATGTTTTCGCCGATTGTGCAATTAATATTGCACCGGACAGCAATGATTTAGCTGAAATTGCGATTGAAAGCGCGAAGACTGCTCATATGTTTGATATGGAACCGCGTATTGCAATGCTCAGTTTTTCCACGAAGGGTTCAGCAAAATCACCGGAAACGGAACGAGTGGCAGCGGCAGTAGAAGAAGCCAAGCGTCGTGACCCATCACTTGTCTTGGACGGAGAATTTCAGTTTGATGCAGCGTTTGTGCCATCTGTTGCAAAAAGTAAGGCGCCGAATTCACCGCTGCAAGGGGATGCGAATGTGTTCATTTTCCCTAGCCTTGAAGCAGGAAATATCGGCTATAAAATTGCACAGCGCCTAGGCGGCTTTGAAGCAGTAGGACCGATTTTACAGGGCTTAAATGCACCAGTAAACGATCTATCACGCGGTTGTAATGAAGAAGACGTCTACAAACTGGCGTTAATTACAGCGGCGCAAGGATTATAAGAGGTTTGAGAAGGGCTGGTCCACGGGTGGTGGGCTGGCTTTTTTAGTGAACGAACGCGGTCCAATCTGTTTTATTTTGCTTCTTTTTGTTAAAATAAGTCTATCAAATCAGTAAGGAGTTACTCATATGGAAGGGTTACTGCGTCAACCGCAATGGCGAATCATCGATCAATCAGCTGTTGGCATTCATTTTCAAGCATTACAATCGTTTGGAACGGATGATACCCTGTGTGCATCGGTCGGATCGGGGCAGGCACCTGCAAGCGCTCGGACATGGGTCCACCACAATACCATCGTCCTCGGCATCCAGGATACCAAATTACCATTTTTACAAGCAGGCATTCAATTTCTACAGGAGCAAGGCTATCAATCAATTGTTAGAAATTCCGGCGGCCTCGCTGTCGTCCTTGATGAAGGAGTCCTTAACGTTTCGTTAATTTTTCCAGAGGCGGAAAAAGGGATTGATATTAATCGCGGCTATGAGACGATGTGGCAGCTCATTCAAAACATGTTTGCGGACTTTCCGCATCAGATTGAGGCCAGGGAAATTATCGGCTCTTATTGCCCAGGAAGTTACGACCTGAGTATCGATGGGAAAAAGTTTGCCGGTATCTCCCAGCGCCGCCTTAAAAAAGGGGTTGCCGTTCAGATCTATCTTTGTGTGAATGGGAGCGGTAAAAAGCGGGCCGAGCTGGTCAGGCAATTTTACAAACTAGCAAAACAAGAGGAAGAAACGAAATTTACTTATCCGGAAATTGTCCCTTCTGTCATGGCATCACTTGCGGAATTGCTCGGGACCAATTTGACTATCGGCGATGTAATGCTCCGTCTATTGAACCAGTTAAAGGAAAATAGTGAATTTTTATATGCTGGGCCATTGAATGACTATGAGCTGGCGTTATTTCCCGGTTATTATCAAAGGGTCATTGATCGTAATGAAAAAATCGCCGCCATGTAAAGAGCCGCAATCCCACCAAAGTGGAATTGCGGCTCTTTTTCAAAGAGATGTTGCGCTTTTGCTCTTCTCCCAATGCTCTATTTATTCTGCTACTTTTTCTAAGTTCCCGTTACGGTCCATTTTGAATTTAGTCGCTGGTCTTTCTTCTTCTTCAAATAAAACAAGCTTGCGGGCGCGGTTCATAATCTTCATTAAGGTCTCGTAATCTTCCTGGATTGTTTCGGTATTCTGCTCAAGCCCCGCGATTTTGGCTGCCATTTCTTCATTGTGACGCCTTACCTCAGCCAACTCTCTTTTCAATCTTTCATTCTCACTTTTTAATGCTTCATTTTGCAGATTGGCATGATGAAAGTTTTGCAAATAAGTAATGACGGAATCAAGCGAAAGCCCTGTGGTATTTGCCTGCCGGTACGTTTGGACGGATGGTTGAACGGGTGCCTGTGCTTGAACTGGCGCTTGTGTTTGGACGGAAGCAGCCGGTTTTACATAAGTTTCTTCTGCCATTTCTGCCGTCATATCTGGCAGTTCAAACGAAGATTCGAGCGGCATTTCAACTTCCATTGGCATCGTTTCAAACTCCGGTGTTCCCGTGAGCGGCGGACTATACAGCAGCTTCTTCTTGCCGCCCTGATCTTTTCCTAAAACTCTTTGTCTTTGTTTCCGTTGCTTTTTAGCTAGCTGTAGTGCTTTTTCATAGCGGTGACGGACGACAGCGTTCCATCTGAACCCACACGCGGCAGAAGTACGATTCAGTTTATCGCCCACTTCTTCAAAAGCGTTCAGCTGGGTGCTTCCTTCTCTTACATGCCTAAGGACAGTCTCGGCTAAAAGCAAATCATTCTCATCTGTCCATGCATCTTGACGAACTTTCATATTTTCAACTCCCTATTATAGTTTTTTTGATGAACCCGCCAATGAATCTTGACGAGTTTTTAAAAGTTCTAGTCTTAGGATGGACAAGTTTATGAGCCTTTATACCAAAATGGTTGCAAGGATAGTAGATTTTTTTCACGAGTTTAGTAAAGATTGCAACTTGCAATCGAAAACAAGAAAATGTAAAATACCATAGGAGTTAATCGGTTGTTTTAAGTAATCCATACTGGATAAAATATAGATAGAGAGTGCCAAAAGAAAGGGTTGTAACAAATGTCCAATGAATTTCGCGTTTGTGATGATTGTCAGGCCGTGAATTTGAAGACATTAATCCCTCGGTTAAAAGAACTGGATCCGGATGCTGAAGTGAAAATTGGCTGCCAATCCTATTGCGGACCAGGCCGGAAAAAGACCTTTGCCTTCGTTAATAACCGTCCGGTTGCCGCATTAACGGAAGAGGAATTAATGGAAAAAGTGAATAAAAAGATTAGAAAAGCGGAAGCGTCCGTTTAGAGACGTATGGACTGGAGCGCTTCGACTGAGATAAAGGAAACACGGAGAGCGAAGCGATTCGATGTTGACTTATCGTAGGGAGAAGAGCGAAGTACACTAGTCTCTGGACGCTGGAGCTAGACAGTAATCTAAGTTAATAGAGCCTTTCTTATCAATCAATAGTCACCTTTGTCAAATAAACTTAGGTGATTTTTTTTCTCATCAATGTCGAAAAATCCTGTAGAATTTTGCTGAAAACTGGGTGGTTTTTGGGATATAATAGGAAATATATAAGCGAAGGGCTCGGAAGCCCTACGCGCCAGGAACTAGTATACGAGGAAGAGGGAAGTCTATGGCATATTCGGCGGAAAAGCTAAGTGAAGAAAAAGTATTTAAAGACCCCGTCCACCGCTACGTCCATGTACGTGACCTGGCCATCTGGGATTTAATTGGCACAAAAGAGTTTCAGCGCTTGCGGCGCATCAAACAGCTCGGAACCACTTTTTTAACCTTTCACGGCGCAGAGCACAGCCGCTTCAACCATTCACTAGGTGTCTATGAAATTGTCCGCCGTATCATTGATGATGTGTTTGCGGGAAGGCCGGAATGGAACGATGACGAACGCCTGTTGACCCTATGCGCGGCCCTGCTCCATGACCTCGGCCACGGACCGTTTTCTCATTCCTTTGAAAAAGTGTTTGATTTCGATCATGAGGAGTTCACCCGAAAGATTATTTTAGGAGATACCGAAGTGAATAAGGTACTGTTGAAGGTTGGTAAAGATTTTCCTGAAAAAGTAGCCGAAGTGATTGCGAAAACTTCAGAGAAAAAGCTAGTTGTCAGCCTTATTTCCAGTCAAATTGATGCCGACCGGATGGATTATTTGCAGCGAGATGCCTATTTTACGGGTGTCAGCTATGGTCAGTTTGATATGGAACGGATCCTGCGGGTGATGAGGCCGCGCGAGGATCAAGTGGTGATCAAAAAAAGCGGGATGCATGCGGTGGAAGATTATATAATGAGCCGCTACCAGATGTATTGGCAGGTCTATTTTCATCCGGTTTCGCGCAGTGCGGAGGTTATTTTGACAAAAATTCTCCACCGCGCCAAGCAATTATTTGAAGAAAACTATTCTTTTAAATATGAACCGATCCACTTTACTTCGATCTTCAATGAAAAAGTAACCTTAGAAGACTATTTAAAATTAGATGAATCCGTGATTTTATATTATTTTCAAATTTGGCAGGAGGAAACTGACCCGATTATAAGCGACCTCTGCCGGCGTTTTGTGAATCGCAATCTATTTAAGTATGCCGAATTTGATCCTGCGAAAGAATACAAAAAGCTCGCCGAATTAGGTTCCTTATTCAAAAAGGCAGGGATTGATCCTGAATACTATTTGGTTGTCGATTCCTCGTCGGATTTGCCGTATGATTTCTACCGTCCTGGAGAAGAAGAGGAACGGCTGCCGATTCATTTGTTGATGCATAATGGGGATTTGAAGGAGCTTTCTAGAGAGTCAGAGATCGTTGATGCGATCTCAGGGAAAAGAAGAACGGACCACAAGCTCTATTACCCGGCTGATTTCCTAGAGGATGACTCGTCCAAAAAGAATGTCAAAAAGCAAATCCGTGCCCTTTTAGAGCTATAGAACGATTGGTGCCTGACACCCAATATTGATCTGTTGAGATGGAGTAGGAGATGACGAACGTTGTTAAATGATCACGCGAAGCTGATGCAGGCGGTTATGGTTTCCGGTGAAATTATCGGACGAAAAAAGCTGCAAAAGATGATATATATTGCGAAAAAGGTGGCATTCCCTTTTCATGAGCGGTTCCAGTTTCATTTTTATGGCCCCTACTCAGAGGAATTGACGTTACGGGTCGAAGAGCTATGTAATATGGGATTTCTCAATGAGGTGAAGGAGAAAAAGGGCGGTTATTTTCAGTATCGCTACTCTCTGACAGAGCCGGGGAAAGAGTTTTTAAGTGTGAATGAGGTTGAGATGCCGTTTTTGCAGGATTGCCTGGTGGATATGAATGAGCAGAATGCTAGATTCTTGGAGTTGGTTTCCACCGTTTTATATTTTGATAATCTTCCAAAAGAAGAGGTCATGAACAAGGTGTTTACATTAAAGGCAAGCCAGCGCTATACGGAAGCGGAAATCGAAGAGGCCTATCAATATATCGAATCCTTAAAAGGTAAAATTCAATAAGTTATGTCGAACACCATTTGGACTGCTGCGGAGTCTGGGTGGTGTTTTTTTGAGTCTATTTGAGCTCGTCCGAAAGACATTTCTCTTGTTTCCATGTGAGGTTTTGTCCATCGTGGCTCGTCCGAAAGACATTTCTCCTTTTCCCTTGTGGAATTTTGTCTATCGGCATCCGTACAATCGCACCCGATTTTCAGTTAAATCAATACTCTTTTAGATGTGGATTTGTTATGATTTGTAAATGAGGGAAAAAATGAAGCTAGAGCTGGAAAAAATGAAGATTGGGAGTCCAAAAGACGAGATAAAGTTTTTGTAACAAAAAAGGTGTCAGGCACCATGTGAAAATTTCACAATGGTGCCTGACACCTTTAAAACCATTCTTATTGGTCGCTTTTTCTGACGCCAGCAATTCCGAGATTGCTTTTGCTCATTTCATCGATCATTACGTGGATTGCTTCTTTTGGGGCTCCTGTTGTTTCGCTGACTGCTTCGGTTACTCTTGAAACAAGTTCACGTTTCTGTTCATCGGAACGTCCTTCAAGCATTTTTACGGTAACATATGGCATGTTTTTCCCCTCCTATATAACGCTTTCGCTTTTCTATTTTAGTTTTCCATAATTCGACGAAAAGTGCAATAATAGATGACGCTTTTGATTTTCTTTTTATAAACGGTTTCATGTATACTAAAAGGAATATAGTATAGATAGAAAAACGGAGCTTGTGCACCATACAAAGCGTGCCATCCGTTAGAGCTGGAAGGAGATACGCGTTGGAAAATTTTCTTGCCTATCCACTTAGCATGATTCCCTATTTGGCAATAACCCTGATGATTGCCTTTACGTTTCACGAATTTGCTCACGCGTTTGTTGCCTATAAATTCGGGGACATGACGGCAAAAAACCAAGGACGCTTGACGCTGAATCCACTCAAGCACCTCGATCCGATTGGAACCATCTTAATTTTTATCGCCGGCTTTGGCTGGGCCCGACCGGTTCCGGTTAATCGCTTTTTCTTTAAAAAGCCCCGTCTCGCAGGAATTCTCGTTTCGGTTGCAGGGCCGCTCAGCAATCTTATTTTAGCTTCGCTAGGCTTCATTGTTGCGTTTGGATTAAACCGATCGGGGGTCATCGTACCAGATAGTTTCTATGATTTTCTCGAAATATTTATCAGGCTTAATATTGTTCTATTTATTTTTAACCTGTTACCCTTTCCACCGCTCGATGGGTACCGAATTATTGAGGATTTAGCTCCCACTCATGTGCGGGCAAAAATGACCCAGTATGAACAGTACGGTGCGTTGATCTTCTTAATTCTAGTTTTCACACCCCTTGATAAATTTACGATTGAGCCTATTTTTGGGGTGGTCATCCCTTGGGTGTGGGATGGGTTAAGTAATTTCTTTAGTATGTTGTTTTTTTAGGAGGCTTGCGTTTTAATGGATGAAAAAAAGAAGAAACTTGGTTTTAATATTATAAAAAGTGACCCGACGGATGGTCACAAAGGCTACGGAAAAGGTGCATTGAGCCTTGATAATGTGTCGCCGGTCATCATTGATGTCGATGCAGGCGAGGCTGAGATTGATGTCGGTGCAATGCATGCCCGCAGCGTCGTGGAAAAGGGGATTAAATTTTTGAAAACGCAAGAAGAGGTTCCGAACGGGAAACCGTATTGGCTTGTGTGGGTAACGATTGACCGCAAGCAAGAAGGTCCGTACTACGCCGGTGTGACGGCCTGCTTTATGACCGTTGACCGGGAGATTCGGCGCGGCTACAAATCCTTGCCTGAACACGTGAACCGCATGGATAAGTCTTTGAAACGCCATATCATTGTGGACGACATGGATGCGAATTCGAAAAAGGTGTTAGCCGATTTCTTGCGCAATCATAATGAGGTCTTGTGGAACAACTCAACGGATGAGCTAAAACGTGGTTTATTGGCCGAATAAAAAGAAAAGCACAAGCGCCCGTTGAGCGGCGTATGGACTGGAGCACTTTGACTGAGATAAAGGAAAATAGAAAAGCGGAAGCGCCTTGTTCCGGGGCGACAGGCATAAGACGAGCCGGCGTGAAGGTAGCTTTTTAACCTTCAGGACGGATTGGCTTATGACCCCAAGCCCCTAGGCGCTGGAGCTAGACAGTTATCTAGGTTCAAACTTTTATACTTTCTTATTTTGAAATAAATGCTTGTAGTTTTTTTAAAAGGTATAGTATTATAAGCAATGTAAAAACGCTTTAAAACTAGGACAAGAAAAGCTCCGGGAATTTTTCCGGAGCTTTTCTATATTTAGATTTGTTTAACTCCATGGCATAATCTTTTTGTACCATGGCACTTTCTTGTTGGTATCTTTATGATTTGCAGGCGCGGATTGATGATGGTTGAGATGCTCTGTGCAGTATTCGGTTGGCTCCGTTCCTGCGACAAAATAGGTAAAGCGGCGCACTGGACAATCCTTTGTCGCTAGTTTGCCATTCTCAGGATTGACATAAACCCCTTTGACACCTTCTTTTGGTGCTTTAAACGCCTTCACGGGTTTCCCTTTTAAGGCTTCTTCCATAAAATTAGCCCAGATATTCTTGGCGTATGTTTTTTCCGCGACCAACTCAATCGGTTTTCCCATATCGTAGCCGGCCCAAACGGCGGTAACCAGCTGCGGCGAGTAGCCGATCATCCAGCTATCCGTTTCCGTTGAACCTGATTTACCTGCATAGGGGCGCGAAATATCCTTGATGACCGTGCTGCCGGTTACCTTGGCATAGCCATTTAACTTCGGATCAAAAATCCCCGTCAACATTTGCGTCATAACAAAAGCCTTTGCTGGGTCCAAAACCTTTTTCGTCTCATTTTCTTTTTCAAAAAGGACATTGCCATTGTAGTCTTCCACTCTGGTAATTAAGGTTGGATTCACCTTTTTTCCACCATTTGCAAACAGACTATAGGCATTCGCCATTTCGATGACCCGTACACCTGAAGTCCCCAATGCGAGTGAGGGAACACGAGCCATTTTAGAAGAAAGGCCAAATTTCCTAGCCGTTTCAATTAAGGTCTCTTCTCCTAAAAATAAATGCGTTTTGACGGCAAAGATATTATCAGAAACAGCAAGTGCTTGGGCGAGGGTGATTTCGCCGTCGGCATACTTATTGTTAAAGTTATGCGGGGTATAATCAGCCTGGCCATCGTCAAAATGGAAGGTCGTAAACTCACTGCGCATCGTCGAGGATGGAGTGAACCCATGCTCAAGGGCTGCATAATAAAGCAGCGGCTTGATCGTGGAGCCTGGCTGCCTGATCGCCTGAACGGCGCGGTTAAACGGGCTCTTTTCATAATCCCTGCCGCCGACCATCGCTTTCACATAACCGTTTTTCGGATCCATTGCAACTAAACCCACTTGAATTTCCGATAGATTCGCGACATATTTATGAACCTGATTTTCGGCTGCCTCCTGCTGTTTGCGATTAAGCGTGGTATAGACTTTTAATCCGCCGAGGGCAATCGTGCGGTCATCTAAATGTAATTGATTTTTTAAGGCATTTCTGACAGCATCCTGAAAATAAGGAGCCACCTTCACTTTTTGTGTGTTATGAGCGCCGACAATTGTCAGCGGCTGCATGGCAGCATCTATTGCTTCTTTTTTCTTGATGTAATGATTCGTTACCATGCTTTTCAAAATAATCGTCTGGCGCTTTTTTGCATGTTCCATCGAGGCCAGCGGAGAGTAGATTCCCGGCCCCTTTGGAATTCCGGCGAGCATGCTCGCTTCCGCAAGGTTTAAGTCAGCTGCATCTTTTCCAAAATAATATTGACTGGCCGCCTGTACACCATAGGCACCGTTGCCATAATAAATCGTATTTAAATAGCCTTCGAGAATTTCCTTTTTTGAATAATTCATCTCAATGCGGATCGTATAAAAAGCCTCGTGCAGCTTCCGTGTCCACGTTTTATCGTGTTCGAGAAATAGATTTCGGGCATATTGCTGGGTGATTGTGCTTGCCCCCTGTACCTTTGAGAAGGCTTGAATATCGGCTAATACAGCACCCCCAATACGCTTAAAATCGAAGCCATGGTGCTCGTAAAAATTTTTATCCTCAATCGAGATCGTTGCCGCGACAATATCCGGTGAAATATCCTCTAATCGGGCCCAATACCGTTTTTGGCCACTATTACTTTCGCCAATCAATGTCCCGTCATCGGCAAAGAAAAGGGTTGATTGCGGCACGGCGAGCGGCGGCGCGCCGAGGATTTTTGCATAGGCCAGAATTCCAAGGAAGAGAATAAGCATACAAATCATGCCTATCAAACTGATGATAATAGCTGCCCGCAAATATTTAATCGTCTTCCGAAACCCTTGATCAGTCATGATTTCCACTATATCTCACCACCGTATTTCCAGATTTTAAAAAAATAGATAGTAATAGTATTGAAAAAATAGAGTCATTTTAAACATTTAATGTAGGATTTATTTAAATTTTGCTAGACTTTTTGGTGTGATTGTAATTCAATAGTTTGGGTACTATAAAATTGAAGTGATTACTTTGTAATTAACTAGAGGTTTAAATAGAATGAAGTGAAAGGAAGATGAACATGTCAATTTGGTTTACAGAAAAGCAAACCGAAAACTTTGGAATCACCATGAAAGTAAATAAAACCTTACATACAGAACAAACGGAATTTCAAAAGCTCGATATGATTGAAACAGAAGAGTGGGGCAACATGCTGTTATTGGACGACATGGTGATGACTTCTGTCCGCGATGAGTTTGTTTACCATGAAATGGTGGCACACGTTCCTTTATTTACACACCCAAACCCTGAGAATGTTCTTGTTGTCGGCGGCGGCGATGGCGGTGTGATTCGTGAAGTGTTAAAGCACCCAAGCGTGAAGAAAGCGACGCTTGTTGATATTGATGGCAAAGTAATTGAGTACTCAAAGAAATTCCTTCCGGAGATTGCCGGGATGCTTGATGACCCACGCGTGGATGTCCAAGTCGACGACGGATTCATGCACATTGCGAAAAGCGAAAATGAGTATGACGTTATTATGGTTGACTCAACCGAACCAGTCGGACCAGCGGTTAACCTATTTACAAAAGGTTTCTATGCAGGCATTTCGAAGGCGTTGAAAGAAGACGGAATTTTTGTGGCTCAGTCTGATAATCCGTGGTTTAAAGCAGATTTAATCCGTAACGTACAACGCGACGTTCGTGAAATCTTCCCAATTACACGGCTATATGTTGCAAATATCCCAACATACCCAAGCGGCTTATGGGCCTTCACAATCGGATCAAAGAAATACGATCCATTAGAAGTAAGCGAAGACCGCTTCCACGAAATCGAAACAAAATACTACACAAAAGAGCTTCACCAAGCAGCATTCGTACTGCCTAAGTTTGTTGGGGATTTAGTGAAGTAATTCAAAAAGATATAATGAAGTGGTGTCAGGCACCACAAAGAAAGTGGTACAAAATCATAAGTGTCCACTCCGTGCGGACAAAGTGGGTGTTTTGTCCACCGATGGTGCCTGACACCCTTATAGAGAATAGAGAGCGAGGGATACATAGATGCGTTTTGATGAGGCGTATTCAGGGAATGTGTTTATTAAGAGTCATCCAAATTTTGAGGAGAGTCAGGTTGTTCTGTACGGGATGCCGATGGATTGGACGGTTAGTTATCGTCCGGGGTCACGTTTTGGTCCGGCCCGCATCCGCGAGGTGTCGATTGGTTTAGAAGAGTACAGTGCCTATCTTGACCGTGAACTTGAGGAAGTAAAATATTACGATGCTGGCGATATTCCGCTTCCATTCGGGAATCCGCAAAAGAGCATTGATATCATTGAAGATTTTGTCGACCAAGTCCTTACTGCCGGCAAGTTCCCGCTTGGCATGGGCGGCGAGCATCTGGTCTCATGGCCGGTCATGAAAGCTATGTATAAAAAGTATCCAGATTTAGCAATTATCCATTTTGATGCCCACACCGATTTACGTGAACAATATGAAGGCGAACCGTTGTCGCACTCGACCCCAATCCGCAAGATTGCGGAACATATCGGGCCGAACAACGTTTATTCCTTCGGGATCCGTTCAGGGATGAAGGAAGAGTTTGAGTGGGCGAAGCAAAACGGGATGCATATTTCGAAGTTTGAAGTGCTTGAGCCATTAAAAGAAATCCTGCCGACACTTGCCGGACGTCCGGTTTATGTCACGATTGATATCGATGTCCTTGATCCAGCGCATGCACCTGGCACAGGTACGGTTGATTGCGGCGGGATCACTTCGAAAGAGCTGCTTGCCTCTATTCATGCGATTGCCCGTTCTGAAGTGAACGTTGTCGGCGGGGACCTGGTTGAGGTTGCGCCAATCTACGACCCTTCCGAGCAAACGGCCAATACAGCGAGCAAGTTAATTCGTGAAATGCTGCTTGGCTGGGTGAAATAAACAGAAAATTCGAAGCGCCTAGGCGCCGGAGCTAGACAATTTTCAAATTTAAGTTGCCTGACCCTTTTTGAGGGCGGGCATTTTTTGATTTGTGCCCCAGCAATGTTTATAATAGAAAAAGTATGCAATATTGCAGTTAAGTCAATTACTAGGACTAGAACCATTCCAAAGAGTGTTACTGAGTTCCTTTTTAAAAAAGAAAAAAGGAAGTGCGATTTCGTTTGTCTAGTACGGAAATTCCTATGAAAATTAATGTGAAAACGACGATTCATCAGCATGGGAGCAAGGAAGTCTATGAGCTGGCGGTGTTTGGCCGTTACCTGCAAAAAGATGGGGCCTCGTTTCTTAAGTATGAAGAGGTGCAGGAAGAGGGCAATGTTCGGACGATTGTGAAGGTGGCTGGGGATGAGGCGCTGATTCTGCGCGGTGGCGCGGTGAAGATGCGTTTGCCGTTTCGCTTGCACAAGAAGCTTCGCGGCAGTTATGAAATGCCGTTTGGTACCTTTGAGACGATGACGCTGGCAAAGCGGATTGAGCATTCGGATGGCTTGATTGATATCCTTTATGATTTTACGATGCAGGGCTCGCATGCCGGTACATACCATTTGGAAATTACCTTTCAGGAGGATAAACATGAACATAGTTGAACAAGTACAAAGTAAGTTAAAGGAAGAGATTCGCGCGGCGGTGCTGAAGGCGGGTCTGGCAACAGAGGAGCAGATTCCTGCTGTGGTTCTTGAAACGCCGAAGGAGAAGGTGCACGGTGATTATTCGACGAATATGGCGATGCAGCTGACTCGTATTGCGAAGAAGGCGCCAAGAGTGATTGCGGAAGCATTGATTGAGAATATAGACCGCTCAAAGGCTTCGATTGAAAAAATTGAACTGGCGGGGCCGGGGTTTATTAATTTTTATATGAATAATAGTTATTTAACGGAGCTGATTCCGACGGTTCTAAAGGCTGGTGAGCGGTACGGTGAGACCACGGTTGGCGGCAACGAGAAAATAATGGTGGAGTTCGTGTCTGCCAATCCAACGGGTGACTTGCACCTGGGTCATGCCCGCGGTGCAGCGGTCGGCGATTCGTTATGTAACATTTTGGACAAAGCGGGCTATGATGTTTCGCGTGAGTACTATATTAATGACGCTGGGAACCAGATTAATAATCTGGCACTGTCGGTGGAAGCACGGTATTTCCAGGCACTTGGTTTGGAAAAAGAAATGCCGGAGGGCGGTTACCATGGTACCGATATTATTGGCATTGGGAAAACTTTGGCTGAAGAATTTGGCGACAAGTATGTGCATGTTTCCGTTGAAGAGCGCCAGGAATTTTTCCGTGAGTACGGTCTGAAATATGAAATGGCGAAGTTGAAGCAGGACCTTGAGGATTTCCGCGTGGGCTTTGATGTGTGGTACTCGGAGACGTCTCTTTATAAAAATGGAAAAATTGATGAGGCGTTGGCAGCATTGCGTGCGAGCGGTTATGTGTATGAGGAAGACGGTGCGACTTGGCTCCGTTCGACGGACTTTGGCGATGACAAGGACCGTGTGTTAATTAAGCAGGATGGATCGTATACGTATTTGACGCCGGATATTGCTTACCATAAGGACAAGTTAGGCCGCGGCTTTGAGAAGTTGATTAATATTTGGGGCGCGGATCACCATGGCTATATTCCAAGGATGAAGGCGGCGATTCAGGCGCTCGGGTTTAGTCGCGAGGCTCTTGAGGTGGAAATCATTCAGCTGGTGCACCTTTATAAAAATGGCGAGAAGATGAAGATGAGTAAGCGGACCGGGAAAGCGGTCACGATGCGTGATTTGGTTGATGAGGTCGGCCTTGATGCGACGCGTTATTTCTTTGCGATGCGCAGCTCGGATACGCATATGGATTTTGATTTGGATTTAGCGGTGTCGGAGTCGAATGAAAATCCGGTTTATTATGCGCATTATGCCCATGCACGGATTTCTAGTATTCTGCGTTCTGGTGAGGAGCAGGGTGTTCGTGTTGATTCGGATGCGGATTTTTCGTTAGTGGCATCGGAGAAGGAAATGGATTTATTGAAGAAGCTTGGTGAGTTTCCGTTGGCTGTTGGCGAGGCTGCACAGAAGCGTGTCCCACACCGGATTACCAACTATATCTTTGATTTAGCGTCGACGTTCCACAGTTTTTATAATGCGGAAAAGGTGCTCGACCTTGATAATGTAGAGCGTACTAAAGCACGACTCGCGTTGGTGCGAGCGGTGCAGATTACACTCCGCAATGCGCTGGCGTTGATTGGGGTTTCAGCTCCTGAAAAAATGTAAATGATGATGGCTCCCTTACGGTTAAGGGGGCTTTTTTTATTGTGGGTGATGTTATTGTTGTGTGAATATTTGGAATTATGAGGAGTGGACAGTAAACTGGAAAAAGTGGACAGTAAGTTGAATAAAGTCGACAGTAAATCGTAGACCTGGACAGTAAACTAAGTAAAGTGGACAGTAAAGAATCAAAATCCGACAGTAACCTGAAAAACAGGCAAAATTTATCAAAGTAAACTTGTTCCTATTTATGAATATTACCTAATAAAAGGCAAATACTAGTAGGGAACTTTGAGCGAGGAGTGGATAAAGCGGATGAATGTGGGAAGAGCGAAGGAGATCGTCGAATCTGCCGACATGTTTAATGTCACTTACGAGGGGAAACCTGTGATCATTCAACATGTCGATGAGGCCACACAAGTGGCGCGAATATATTCAAGAACGGACCCCGATAATGAGCGGGAAGTTCCTGTTTTAAACTTAATTGAGGAATAGAAAAGAGTCTTCGAAGTCGTTCGAAGACTTTTTTCTATTGTCTAGCCCAAGGGACCCAGCGGCTAGTCTATTTCACCTCAACAGTACCACCGCTGACCCTTTTAAAGCCGCGGATCCGGCTGAGATCTTCAATTAATTTCAGGGCGGCTTGATCCTTTGCTTTGGCCTCAATCATGAAATCAATATCCGCACCGATTTCGCGCAGCATTTTCAAAAAAGGCATGATAAATTCCGGGTCAACAAAATCAGCGTGGGAGCGGAATTCCTTTTCGTTTTTGGGGGAGGAAATATGTACCTTCGGGATGTGGCGTGCATGCTCCCAAGTCTGAAAAATCCGCGGCAGCAAATCCTCAAGCGCGGTTTCACATAGATTGGCGATATGGTGATGATAATCGAATACAAACGGAATCGTTTCCTTTTCACAGGCGGCTAACGTTTCTTCAGCATTATACGTTTTATCATCATTTTCCAGCGTCATCACGCGTTTAATCGGCGCTGGCAGCTTGGTTAAGTTTTGATGGAATCGTGGTAAAGTTTTCCGTTTATCACCATAAGCACCACCGATATGGATATTAATCAGTCCTTCCTGCTCCAGTCCCATCGCTTCAAACATTCGATAATGGTAGCTCATATCGACTACGGCATTATCGGTAATTTTCGTTTGCGGTGAGGTAAACAAGGTAAATTGATTCGGATGAAAACTCACCCGCAGCCCTTTCCTTTTAACCAGTTCACCAATTTCCTGCCACAACGAATGAAAGGGGGTCACAAAGTCCCAGTTCACTTCGGGATGGGTCGCTAGCGGGACAATCGAACTAGACATCCGATACAATTCAAGTTGATGAGCAATATTGTAGTAGAGCATCCTAAGGGTGTGGTCCAGATTTTGCTTCGTCACATCAAGCAATTTCTCCTGCCGTTCCTCGGGGCTTAACTGCTGATAACGAGTAAATGTCAGCGTCTTTGCGGGCGAAGCATCCCATAAGCTTATCGCATGCGAAACATACCCAAACCGAATCTTCATAGACAAACTCCTTTCTTATAAAAAATAGGAAACGGCCGCGGCGATGCCTTCTTTGATGGAGCGGACAGGGTTCGGTTTGTTAAGTTCAGCTAAGGTCAGAGGTTCTGAGTCATCGATGTCCTTTTTGAGAATATCCATCAAGCGCTCGATAAAGGCAGGGTCATAAATATAGCAATTGATTTCCTTGTTTAAATACATGCTTCGTTTATCAAAATTGGCGGTGCCGATGTCACACAGTTTGTCATCAATAACGAGTGTTTTGGCATGATAAAAACCTTTTTTATATTGATAAACGGCCGCCCCCGCCCGAATCAGCTTCCGTAAATAACGGAACGAGGCCTCTTGGACAAGCAGGTGGTCAGCGGTATACGGGACGATGACAGAAAGCTGAACCCCGCGTTTTATGGCTGCAAGTAACTCGGCCAAAATCTTATGACATGGAATAAAGTAGGGAGTGCCAATGATCATCGAATGGGTTGCTTTTTGAATCAGACGAAGATAATTTTGCTCTAATTGATTGGCTTCCGTTGGAACAAACTGATGGCGGACAGGACCATCAGCCAGGGTCGGAAAATAGGTCGGATTCCCCATAATATCTTCCCCCGCATACTCGTGCCAATCAAGCAAAAACTCACTTTGTAAAAAATTTACGCTCCGGCCGGTAATTTTTAAATGGTAATCGCGCCAGATCCCCAAGGAAGGCTCTTCGTCAATATATTCCTTCCCAATGTTATAACCGCCAAGATACCCAATTTCCCCGTCAATAATCGTAATCTTGCGGTGATTCCGAATCTGCGAAGAATAAAAAAGGAAGGGGAACTTGATCGTATTGCTAAAAGCAAATCGAACACCCGCCTCCTGCAAAGACCTAACGGCCGCCTTCCTCACCTTCCAGCTGCCAAGCCGGTCAATAAGCAGCCGAACTTCGACTCCGGACCGTGCCTTTTCTTTTAAAATAGAGAAAAACTCCTGACTAATCGCATCGTCTTTAACAATATAAAATAGCACATGAATATGCTTTTTCGCGTTCCGCAGTTCATGGAAATAGTCGGCGAATAACTTCTTTCCGTGAGTGAAAATATCAAAATTCCCATGTATGATGGCTGTTTCTCTTCGACTGACAATGGAAAGATGCTTCCTTTTACCTAAAATAAAATCTAAAACAAACCATAGAATGATGAGAAAAATAAGTACGCTCGAAAAGAGTGCAAACGTCATCAGAATTCTTTCCTCCAATCAGTTTTGTTAGTTTTTCCGAAAGCGGTCATTTCTATAAGTTAGAGAAACTTTTCAAAAACTATTTGACTGAATGCTCATTCATAATATAATAGAGTTAAGTGTAGATTCTGAAAATTAATTATTTTCTAGAAGTTATCGGAAAGGGGCATTTGTATGAATGGTTTACTCTGGGTCAACCTGATTGCATTTCTTGTTGTAACCGCTTACGCAGTCAGTCTGTTTGTGTATGTCGTCAAAACTCGAATTGAATTTATTAAACTCGGGAAAAAGGTTGAGTTTGATAACAATGTGAAAGAGCGGCTTCAAAAAATTTGGGTCAATGTGTTTGGCCAAAAGAAACTGCTGAAGGATAAGAAAAGCGGGATCATGCACGTCATGTTCTTCTACGGCTTTATTCTGGTCCAATTTGGCGCGATTGATTTTATTATCAAAGGGATTAAACCTGAGGCACATTTGCCGCTTGGACCTCTTTATGCAGGGTTCACTTTTTTCCAAGAGCTTGTCACACTGATGATCTTAGTGGCTGTCATTTGGGCTTTTTATCGCCGCTATGTGGAAAAATTAGTTCGCCTGAAGCGGAACTTTAAATCCGGTCTTGTCCTTATATTTATTGGTGGTTTAATGCTTTCTGTTTTACTTGGCAACGGAATGAGTCTGATCTGGCATGGGGAAGAAGCTTCATGGACAGAACCGGTAGCCTCGCTAATTTCTCTGATCTTTTCAGGAATAAATGAAACCGCCTCCATTGTAATTTTTTACATTGCCTGGTGGGCGCACTTATTATTCTTGTTAACGTTCTTAGTGTATGTACCGCAGTCCAAACATGCTCACTTAATTGCTGGACCAGCGAATGTTTATTTTAACCGATTAGATAAACCAGGAAAGTTGAAAAAAGTTGATTTTGAAGATGAATCCCAAGAAACGTTTGGGGTTGGAAAAATAGAAGACTTTACGCAGCACCAAATGATCGATTTTTATGCATGTGTTGAATGCGGCCGCTGTACGAATATGTGTCCGGCAACGGGAACTGGCAAAATGCTGTCACCGATGGACTTAATCGTCAAACTTCGTGATCACTTAACGAACCACGGTGCTGTGGTTACCTCGAAACAGCCGTGGGTGCCAACGATTGCATTTGCGAATACGAAGGGAAATCAACTGGCGCTTGCATCTGCAGGTCAAGGCGCACAGGAATCCGCTGCCGCATTAGCTTATAGCCCGAGCTTAATTGGCGATGTCATTACCGAAGAAGAAATTTGGGCATGTACAACGTGCCGGAATTGTGAAGACCAATGTCCAGTCATGAATGAGCATGTCGATAAAATTATTGACCTGCGCCGTTATTTGGTTTTAACCGAAGGGAAATTGGATGCCGATGCCCAGCGTGCGATGACGAATATCGAACGCCAAGGCAATCCATGGGGCTTGAACCGAAAGGAACGTGAAACTTGGCGAGAGGCCCGCGAAGATGTTCATGTGCCAACTGTGAAAGAGATGAATAAAGCCGGCGAAGAATTTGAATACCTTTTCTGGGTAGGCGCCATGGGCTCTTACGATAACCGCAGCCAAAAGATTGCCTTATCGTTTGCGAAGCTGCTGAACGAAGCAGGCGTGAAATTTGCGATTCTTGGCAACAAAGAGAAAAATTCTGGTGACACACCGCGCCGCCTCGGCAATGAATTCTTGTTCCAAGACCTGGCAGCGAAAAATATTGAGGAATTTGAAAAAGCAGAGATCAAGAAAATCGTCACGATTGACCCGCATGCTTATAATATTTTCAAAAATGAATACCCTGATTTTGGCTTAACGGATGTCGAAGTGTTCCATCATACCGAGGTTTTATATGAGCTAGTTCGCGATGGCAAGCTTGTGCCGAAACATTCGGTTGATGAAACGATCACCTTCCATGATTCTTGTTACTTAGGCCGTTACAATGATGTCTATGATGCACCACGTGAGATTCTTAAATCCATTCCGGGCGTGAAGTTGATTGAAATGGAGCGGAACAGAGAGAAGGCGATGTGCTGTGGTGCTGGCGGCGGTTTGATGTGGATGGAGGAAGAAACCGGACACCGCATTAACGTGGCTAGAACCGAGCAGGCACTTGCTGTTAATCCATCGGTGATCAGTTCAGGCTGTCCGTATTGCTTAACGATGCTGTCAGATGGTACGAAGGCAAAAGAAGTGGAAGAAAAGGTTTCGACTTACGATGTGGCCGAGCTGCTTGAAAAAGCGGTTTGCGGGGAAGTCGCATAGTTTTTAAGGGGGAGCAGAGGTTCGATTTGTTTACATATTCATAAAATTTTAAAAATTTTGTGGAAAACATTTCAACTTCTGCTCATTTTTATGTAGAATATAGTACGTAGATAAAAACGCTTACATTAACATTTTTTAAAAAAGGCAGGAGCCTGCGTTTCTTTTTTGGTTCCTACCCGAGCGAGCGTTCAGTCGCCGCGATTTTTTATACAAAAGTTTGACTGAATATTAAGAAAAGGGAGAGTGTTTTGAATGGGAAGAACGGTCATTTTAAGCGGGGTTAGAACGCCTTTTGGAAAATTAGGGGGAACATTAAGCAGCCTTACTGCCTCAAAGCTGGGGGGAATTGCCGTAAAAGAGGCATTAGTTCGTGCCGAAGTGAAGCCTGAAGACGTACAGGAAGTCATTCTTGGAACTGTTTTACAAGGGGGCCAGGGGCAGATTCCATCGCGCCAAGCAGCACATCACGCCGGATTGCCGTGGGAAGTGAAAACCGAAACAATCAATAAGGTTTGTGCGTCAGGGATGCGCAGTGTTACCTTGGCAGACCAAATCATCCGTTCTGGCGATGAAGAAGTGATTGTTGCAGGCGGAATGGAATCGATGAGCAATGCACCATATGTTTTACCAAAAGCACGCTGGGGCTTCCGAATGGGTGACGCACAGGTCAAAGATTTAATGATTCATGACGGGTTAACCTGCAGCTTTACCGGCGCTCACATGGGCACATACGGCAACGTATCGGCTGCCGATATGGAAATTAGCCGGGAAGCACAGGACGAGTGGGCATTGCGAAGCCACAAGCGCGCGATTGCCGCAATCGAGAGTGGAAAATTTGCGGAAGAAATCGTATCGGTTGAGGTTCCACAACGAAAGGGTGCACCACTTGTTGTCGAGAGTGATGAATCACCGCGCAAAGACACGTCGATCGAACGGTTAGCTAAATTAGCACCCGTATTTAATTCAACTGGTACGATTACAGCTGGAAATGCCCCTGGTGTCAACGACGGAGCAGCAGCCCTCGTGTTAATGAGTGAAGAGCGTGCAATTCGTGAAGGCAGGCAGGCGGAAGCGGTGATTGTCGGCCATACGGCGGTCGCTGTGGAAGCGAAGGATTTCCCGAAAACACCGGGACTTGTTATTAATGAGCTGTTACGAAAAACAGGGAGAACGTTGGCGGAAATAGATTTATTTGAAATCAATGAAGCCTTCGCTGCGGTTGCTTTAGTGAGCGGGAAAATTGCTGGTCTTGATCTAGAAAAAGTCAATGTCAATGGCGGTGCGGTTGCCTTAGGTCATCCGATTGGTGCCAGCGGGGCGCGCATTATCCTTACGTTAATGCACGAATTAAAGCGCCGCGGCGGCGGAATTGGGATTGCTGCGATTTGCAGCGGCGGCGGTCAAGGGGATGCCGTGATGATCGAGGTTCCAAAGGGCTGATCTCAAGGGTGAGATTTTAATTTGATTAATCGGAGTCGTGTTCAACGGAGGGTTCCAAAAAGCTAACTTTCAGAGTGGGTTTTTTCTAAATAATGTCTAATTGCACAAAACAGCAGAATTTTGGCACAAAACAATTTGAAAATGGCACAAAACTATTGGGAAATGACACAAAACCTTGCCGGAATAGCACAAAACACCAAGAAGCACGTACAAAACTCCTGAGATGGTACAAAAGCTTGTTTGAAAAAACACAAAACACCTGAGATGACTCAAAAGTACTCTTAAATTAACACAAAACCGATGTAAAAATAGACAAAAACATAAAAAATCTAGGTCGGACTTGTTCCGGCCTTACTTCGGAGGGGAAAAAATGAAGATTTCAAAGCTTATGGTGATCGGTGCAGGACAAATGGGCTCAGGGATTGCTCAAGTTTGTGCCCAGGCGGGATACACGGTCATCTTAAATGATCTAAAACCGGAATTTGTGGAACGTGGCTTAGCTGGGATCAATAAAATACTTACACGGAACGTTGATAAAGGGCGCCTGACTGAAGAGCAAAAACAGAAAGTTCTCAGCAACATCACCACTTCCACCGACCTAAATGATGCCAGTGACGTCGACCTCGTCATCGAAGCAGCCGTTGAAAATATGGACATCAAAACAAAAATCTTTGCCCAACTCGATGACATTACTCCAGCACATTCAATACTAGCGAGCAATACCTCATCACTGCCAATCACCGAAATTGCGGCGGCAACCAAGCGTCCGGAAAAAGTCATCGGCATGCACTTCATGAACCCGGTTCCGGTCATGAAGCTCGTCGAAATCATCCGCGGCCTCGCGACTGCCGACGAAGTGTACCAAGTTATTGAAGATATGACAAAAACCTTAAGCAAGGTACCGGTTGAAGTCAATGATTTTCCTGGTTTTGTCTCAAACCGGATTCTGATGCCAATGATCAACGAAGCGATTTATACGCTTTATGAGGGCGTGGCTACGAAGGAAGCGATCGACGAAGTCATGAAGCTCGGCATGAACCACCCCATGGGGCCGTTAACCTTGGCCGATTTTATCGGCTTAGATACATGCCTGTATATTATGGAAACGCTTCACCAAGGCTTTGGCGACGACAAATACCGTCCCTGCCCGCTTCTCCGTAAATATGTGAAAGCAGGCTGGCTCGGTAAGAAAACAGGACGCGGTTTTTATACGTATGAATAACCACAGCATTTCTTCGAAAAAGGGGTCGTGATGATGATGAGTACCACGATATTACATTCCTCCAAAGGGGAGACCACCATGAATCTGTCATTCACCGAAGAACAAGAAATGATGCGTAAAATGGTTCGCGATTTTGCCAACAGCGAAATTGCACCGTTTATTGAAAATATGGAAAGAGGCGAATTCCCGCGCGAAATCCTTCGCAAAATGGGCGAACTTGGCCTGATGGGGATTCCTGTACCTGAAAAATACGGTGGAGCCGCGATGGACTTCACCTCCTATATCCTAGCGATTAATGAGCTTTCAAAGGTAAGTGCGACGGTGGGAGTGATTCTATCAGTCCATACCTCGGTCTGCACCAACCCGATTCTCTATTTTGGCTCAGAAGAACAGAAAATGAAGTATGTGCCGAAGCTTGCTTCAGGGGAGTACCTTGGTGCGTTTTGCTTAACCGAGCCAAGTTCAGGTTCCGATGCCGCCAGCTTAAAATCTCGTGCGGTTAAGAAGGGTGATCATTACGTCATCAACGGCTCAAAGGTGTTCATTACGAACGGCGGCGAGGCCGATGTTTATATTGTTTTTGCGAAAACGAATCCGGAACAAGGCAGCAAGGGAATTTCTGCGTTTATTGTTGAAAAAAATACCCCTGGCTTTGTCGTCGGTAAGGATGAGAAGAAAATGGGCCTGCATGGTTCGAGAACTGTCCAGCTCACGTTCGAGGACATGCAAGTTCCAGCAGAAAACCTTCTCGGGGCAGAAGGAGAGGGCTTTAAAATCGCGATGGCGAACCTTGATGTCGGCCGTATTGGGATTGCTACCCAAGCACTAGGGATTGCCGAGGCTGCACTGTCCGCCGCAACCACCTATGCTGGGGACCGCCAGCAATTTGGCAAGCCGATCGCCCGCCAACAAGGGATTGGTTTCAAACTAGCCGACATGGCGACAAGTGTCGAAGCGGCAAAACTATTAGTCTATCGGGCTGCTTATTTACGAACTCATGGGTTGAAATGTACCTTGGAGGCGTCGATAGCGAAACTGTTCGCGACCAAAACAGCGGTCGAGGTAACAACCGAAGCAATCCAAGTATTTGGCGGTTACGGCTATACCGAAGATTATCCGGTTGAACGCTATTTCCGTGACGCGAAAATAACCGAAATTTATGAAGGCACGAGTGAAATTCAACGGATTGTGATTAGTAAACATCTTTAAAGAAAAGCGGAGGCGCCCGTTTAGCGGCGTATGGACTGGAGCCCTTTGACTGAGATAAAGGAAACACGGAGAGCGTAAGCGCATTCGTGCTTGACTTATCGTAGGGAAAAGGGCGAAGTACACTAGCCGTTGGGCGCCGGAGCTAGACAGTAATCTGAGTTCAAATCTTAATCTTTTAATATATATTCATCCACTAGGGGGACTTGAAATGAACTTTAAACTTTCTGAAGAACATGAAATGATCCGGAAAATGGTACGGGATTTTGCGCGCAATGAAGTAGCACCGACAGCCGCAGAGCGGGACGAGGAAGAGCGCTTTGACCGCGAGATTTTTGACAAAATGGCGGAGCTTGGTTTAACCGGGATTCCGTGGCCGGAAGAATACGGCGGGATTGGCAGCGATTATCTTGCTTACTGTATTGCCGTTGAAGAACTGTCCCGCGTCGACGCATCGACAGGCGTGATGCTCTCCGCCCATACGTCTCTAGCCGGCTGGCCGATTTACAAATTTGGCAGTGAGGAGCAAAAGCAAACCTATCTGCGCCCAATGGCAGAAGGAACCAAAATTGGCGCGTACGGCTTAACAGAGCCTGGCAGCGGTTCGGATGCAGGCGGGATGAGAACAACCGCACGTCTAGAAGGAGATCACTATGTCCTTAATGGTTCGAAAATATTCATTACAAACGGCGGCGTGGCCGACATTTATGTCGTGTTTGCACTAACCGATCCAACAAGTAAACAAAGAGGAACGACCGCGTTTATTATCGAGAGCGACTTCCCAGGCTTCTCGGTTGGAAAAAAAGAAAAGAAACTCGGCATTCGTTCCTCTCCGACAACAGAAATTATTTTTGAAGATTGCAAGGTTCCTGTTGCCAATCGACTCGGCGCAGAAGGCGAAGGCTTTAAAATTGCCATGCAGACGCTTGATGGCGGCCGCAACGGCATCGCTGCGCAAGCCGTGGGAATTGCTCAAGGGGCGCTCGATGCTGCAGTGGATTATGCAAAGGAACGCCATCAATTTGGAAAACCAATCGTCGCCAATCAAGGAATCGGCTTTAAGCTGGCGGATATGGCAACCGGGATTGAGGCATCGAGATTATTAACTTATCAAGCGGCATGGCTGGAGTCACAAGGTCTGCCTTACGGCAAGGAGTCAGCGATGTCCAAGTTATTTGCTGGCGATACAGCGATGAAGGTAACAACCGAAGCCGTACAAGTTTTTGGCGGGTATGGCTATACAAAGGATTATCCTGTTGAGCGATTTATGCGCGATGCAAAAATCACGCAAATTTACGAGGGAACACAAGAAATTCAACGCCTCGTTATCTCACGGATGATCACGAAATAAGGCGGTTAGAGCATGATGAAAAAGCGGGAAGTACTGGCTTCAGTAAAGGATGAACGCCTGGTTCAAAAAAGGCGTGATCAAATGATCAAAGGGGCCGTCAGCCTTTTTAAGGAAAAGGGATTTCATCGGACGACGACAAGGGAAATCGCGAAAGCGGCCGGTTTTAGCATCGGGACACTTTATGAATACATCCGTTCCAAGGAAGACGTCCTTTATCTCGTGTGCGACAGAATCTATGATCATGTTCGCGAGCGCCTCGAGCAGGATCTCGAGCAGAAAAAAGGCACGCTTTTGAGCCTGAAGATGGGGGTCCGTCATTATTTCCGAGTGATTGATGAGATGCAGGATGAGGTTCTTGTCATGTATCAAGAAGCCAAATCGCTGACGAAGGATGCCCTTCCCTATGTGCTGAAAAAAGAAATGGAAATGGCGGCGATGTTTGAGAGTTTGATCACAAGGTGCGTCGACAATGGCGAGCTGCAGTTATCAGAAAAGCAGATCGAATTGATTTCCCATAACATTATTGTCGAGGGCCAAATGTGGGCGTTCCGCCGCTGGGCGCTGCAAAAATTATATACACTTGATGAATACATTGAACTGCAAACCGATCAATTGTTTAACGGCATTCATTCGTCCACACAAGCAAGCTCGTAATGCTAGACGTATGGCGAACAGTGAATGGAGTTCATTTCTATAAAAAAGGCTATGTTAAGAGTGCTCACTATGTTGATTGGAGTGGAAGGCGCGAAGACTCCTGCGGGAGGACGGGACCGGGGAGACCCCACAGGCGCTTAGCGCCGAGGAGGCGGTTCGTACCCGCGGAAAGCGAAGCGCCTGGAACGGAAATCAACAGCCAAGTTTAACGGAGCCTTTTATAAAAAAGGGGGAGAACTATGGGAAATTATCAGCCGGAGCATCATATTCGCTTTGTCACGGCTTCGAGTCTGTTTGACGGTCATGATGCTTCCATCAATATTATGAGGCGTATTCTTCAGGCAAGCGGGGCCGAGGTCATTCATCTTGGCCATAATCGCTCGGTTGAGGAGGTTGTGAACGCGGCGATTCAGGAGGATGTGCAGGGGATTGCGATTTCTTCGTATCAAGGCGGGCATGTTGAATACTTTAAATATATGTACGATTTGCTGAAGGAAAAAGGGGCGCCGAACATCCGCATTTATGGCGGCGGCGGCGGTGTGATTATCCCTCGGGAAATAAATGAGCTGCATGAGTACGGGATTGCGTGGATTTTTTCACCGGAAGATGGCCGGAAGTTAGGGCTTCAAGGGATGATTGACCGGATGCTGAAGGAGTGCGATTTTGCGACGGTTCCGCTGGATGCGGCTGAACAAATGGAGAAGCTTCCGACGGGTGATGTGAATGCAGTGGCGAAGTTGATTACCTTGGCAGAGCTTCATGTTGATAAACGGAACGAGGCGGCGGCAACGGTTGAGCAGGTTCTTGACCAAGTAAAGTCACTGGAGAAGCGGATTCCAGTTGTTGGGATCACGGGTACAGGCGGTGCCGGAAAAAGTTCCTTGACCGATGAATTGATCCGCCGCTTTATTAATGAATTGCCGGATAAAAAGGTGGCGATTCTGTCGGTGGATCCAACCAAGCAAAAGACGGGCGGTGCGCTGTTAGGGGACCGGATCCGCATGAATGCGATTTTTTCGCCGAATGTGTATATGCGCAGTCTGGCCACAAGACATTCGAAAAGTGAATTATCACTGGCGATCGGCGATGCGGTTGCCGTCACGAAGGCTGCTGGCTTTGACCTCGTGATTGTCGAAACGAGCGGGATTGGCCAGGGGGATGCGGAAATCACGGAGATTTGCGATGTTTCCTTGTACGTGATGACGAGTGAATTTGGAGCGCCGTCCCAGCTTGAAAAGATTGATATGATTGATTTTGCTGACCTGATTGTCATTAATAAGTTTGAGCGCAAGGGCTCAGAGGATGCAAGGCGTCAGGTGCAAAAGCAGTATCAGCGGAGCCATATGCTTTTTGAAAAAGACATCGATGATATGCCGGTTTATGGAACGATTGCGAGCCAGTTCAATGACCTGGGCACGAATGCATTGTTCGCGGCCTTGATTGAAAAAATTAATGACAAAATGGGCACCGGCTGGGTGACTTCTTTTAGTAAAGATGCCCTTGTGGAGAAGCAAAATGTGATTATTCCAACCGACCGTCGTTATTATTTACGTGAAATATCTGAAACGGTGCGCGGTTATCATAAGAAAGCCGAAGAACAGGCGAATATTGCCCGGAAGTTATTCCAGTTAGAAGGGGCGATCGAAGCGGTAAGCGATACGGCGGTGATTGCTGCTTTAGAAGCGGTGAAGCAAGAAACCGAGGCGCGTCTGACACCAGAGTCACGGAAAATTCTTGATTCGTGGGCACAGACAAAGGCGGCCTATTCTGGCGATAAGTTTGTGACGAGGATACGTGATAAAGAAATTATCACGGTGTTAAAAACGAAAAGCCTTTCAGGGCTCGACATTCCGAAAGTGGTGCTGCCAAGGTATAAGGATTACGGTGAAATTCTGCGCTGGGTCTACCAGGAAAATGTGCCGGGTTCGTTCCCATATACGGCGGGGGTATTCCCGTTCAAGCGTGAGGGGGAAGATCCGAAACGGCAGTTTGCAGGCGAAGGGACACCGGAGCGGACGAATCGCCGCTTCCATTATTTATCGAAGGATGATGAGGCGAAACGGTTAAGTACCGCGTTTGACTCCGTGACATTGTACGGTGAAGACCCGGATTACCGCCCGGATATTTTCGGGAAAATCGGGGAGAGCGGCGTCAGTGTTTGTACTTTAGATGATATGAAAAAGCTATATGATGGCTTTGACCTGTGCCATCCGTCGACATCGGTTTCGATGACGATTAATGGGCCAGCACCGATTATATTAGCGATGTTTATGAATACCGCGATCGACCAGCAGGTGCAGCGGAAGGAAGCGGAACTTGGCCGTGTGTTAACGGTTGAAGAGTTTGCGGAGGTACGGGCCTATACGTTACGGACGGTGCGCGGTACGGTGCAGGCCGATATATTAAAAGAAGATCAGGGCCAAAATACATGTATTTTTTCAACCGAGTTTGCTCTAAGGATGATGGGCGATATTCAGCAATATTTCATCGAACATCTAGTCCGCAATTATTATTCTGTGTCGATTTCGGGCTATCATATTGCGGAAGCCGGTGCCAATCCGATTTCGCAGCTGGCGTTTACATTGTCAAATGGGTTTACGTATGTGGAATACTATTTAAGCCGCGGCATGAATATTGATGATTTTGCCCCGAACTTGTCGTTCTTTTTCTCGAATGGATTGGATCCAGAATATACCGTGATTGGCCGTGTCGCACGACGAATTTGGGCAACGGTGATGCGCAATAAATACGGCGCCAACGAGCGCAGCCAAAAATTAAAGTATCATGTCCAGACTTCTGGCCGTTCGCTCCATGCTCAGGAAATTGACTTTAATGATATCCGGACGACACTGCAGGCATTAATGGCCCTGCAGGATAACTGTAATTCGCTCCATACAAATGCGTATGATGAAGCCATTACGACGCCGACGGAAGAATCAGTACGCCGGGCGATGGCGATTCAGATGATTATTACCAAAGAACATGGTTTAGCGAAAAATGAAAATCCGTTGCAGGGTTCGTTTATTGTCGAGGAGCTGACCGATCTCGTCGAGGAAGCGGTCCTACAAGAGTTTGAGCGTTTGAATGACCGCGGCGGTGTGCTTGGGTCGATGGAAACACAGTATCAGCGCGGTAAAATTCAAGATGAATCGATGTATTATGAAATGATAAAGCATACCGGCGAATTACCGATTATCGGCGTGAATACGTATTTGAACCCGAATCCTCCGTCAGCGGAAGATGTCAATAATATGGAAATAGCGCGCGCATCCTACGAAGAGAAGGAACTGCAGATCGTCAATTTACGCACCTTCCAGGAAAGTCATGCAGATGCTTCAGGAGCAGCGTTGAAGCGCTTAAAAGAGGCCGCCGTCAACAATGGCAATATTTTTGCCGAATTAATGGAAACCGTTAAAGTAGCCAGCCTCGGGCAAATCACGAGAGCCCTGTACGAAGTGGGCGGACAATATCGAAGAAATATGTAAAGTACGGTGTCAGGCACCATGTGAATGTTTCACATGGTGCCTGACACCAATTTTTGTAATAAAACTTATTTTATGAGATATTAATATTTGCGTTAATCTTATATAATCGATTTAGCGTACATATTTCGAGGGTTTTGGGCAGGTGAGCAAATGAAGGTAAGTCATATATTGGTGGTTTTAATTGTTTGTGCCTGGCCATTAAATTATCTCTATCAACGTCAGTTGGGCGCGATTTCGTTCCTGCTGCTAGCAATCTTCTTTCTAGTGATATCTATTAAGGAGATGAGAAAGCAGAAGCAAGCCAAGAAAACGGATAGTGAAAAGGATCATCCGCAAAAATTCAAGTGAAACAACGACTAGCACTAGCATAAACCGGAAGAATTTGTTTATAATGAAGAATATGTATTTTTAAGAGAAAAGTGGAAGCGCCTATTTAGCGAAATACACTAGTCGCTGGAGCTGGACAATTCTCAAGTTTATTATTAATCAAACCTTATTGTTATGTCCGTTAATCACTCATTTAAGAGTGTTAAATAGAGAAAGGAAGTGCCCATATTGAGTTTAGCACAATACTCAAAAGAGGAATTAAAAGAGTTTTCCCTTATGGAAATGGCTTTTGAATTTTTGAAAAATAGTAAGGAGCCGATTGCCTTTAATGATCTATTAAAAGAGATAAGGAAGGCATCTGGGATTACTGAGCAAGAAATTCAATCAAGACTAGCACAATTTTACACCGACATAAATGTAGATGGCCGTTTCCTTTCATTAGGAAGTAACCGCTGGGGACTTCGCGTTTGGTATCCAGTCGATACTGCTGAGGAAGAAGTTGTCACCGTTGTGAAACCTAAGAAGAAAAAGGCGAAGAAGGTTGTCGACGAAGAAGATTTCGATGAAATCGATGAAGTGGAAGAAATTGATGATGATTTTGATGACTTTGATGATGAAGATGATCTCCTGGATGATGAAGATGATCTTGATATCGACGAAGTAGATGAGTTTGACGAAGACGATGATGATGATGATGTGATCGAGGACGAGCTTGAGATTGACTTGGATGAAGAAGATGACCTCGATGATGATCTTGAGGAAGAAGAAGTGTTTGAAGAAGAGGAAGTAGAAGAAGACTAATCGACTTGACATTTTATTCGTGCCCTTGTAGAATCACTTTTGGGCTCCTTAAAAAAGGACGATACGCTATTTACTTATAATACGCTCCCTACCAAGAGTAGGAGAGCGTTTTTTATTGTTCCAAATTTTTTCGGGCGTAAGGAAAATATTTTTTTACAAAAACCCTTAAACAAACTGAATAATGTACAAACTGTATAAGAGGGGGAAATATTTATGACAAAATATATTTTTGTAACTGGTGGTGTGGTTTCATCACTGGGAAAAGGAATTACAGCAGCATCTTTAGGACGCTTATTGAAAAATCGGGGCGTGAATGTAACCATTCAAAAATTCGACCCATACATTAACGTTGACCCTGGAACAATGAGTCCGTACCAGCACGGGGAAGTATTCGTTACCGGTGATGGCGCTGAAACAGATTTGGACTTAGGTCACTATGAGCGTTTTATTGACATCAACTTAAACAAGTACAGCAACGTAACAACAGGAAAAATTTATTCGACGGTTTTACGGAAAGAGCGCCGCGGTGATTATTTGGGTGCAACCGTACAGGTTATTCCGCATATCACCAATGAAATTAAGGAGCGCTGCTTCCGCGCCGGTAAAGAAACGAATGCCGATGTCGTGATTACGGAGATCGGCGGAACGGTAGGCGATATTGAATCACTCCCATTCCTTGAGGCAATTCGCCAAATCAAGAGCGATATCGGCTCGGAAAATGTGATGTACATTCACTGTACGCTGATTCCGTATATTAAAGCAGCGGGTGAAATGAAAACCAAGCCGACCCAGCACAGTGTGAAAGAGCTGCGCAGCCTTGGAATTCAGCCAAACATTATTGTCGTGCGGACGGAAATGCCAGTTTCACAGGATATGAAGGATAAAATTGCCTTGTTCTGTGATATTGATGCAAAAGCTGTAATCGAATGTCGCGATGCCGATACACTTTATTCGATTCCACTAGCGCTTCAAGATCAAAATATGGACCAAATCGTCTGCGATCATTTGAAATTAGTTACGAACGAAGCGGATATGACGGAGTGGAAAGCACTCGTTGACCGCGTCATCAACCTTTCGAATAAGACGCGCATTGGTCTTGTCGGAAAATATGTGGAGCTTCAGGATGCTTATATTTCTGTCGTTGAAGCGATGAAACATGCGGGTTATGCGTTTGATACCGATGTTGAAATTAAATGGATTAATGCCGAAGAGGTTACACGTGAAAATGTGGCTGAGTTATTGAATGATGTCGACGGTGTCCTTGTTCCGGGCGGCTTTGGTGACCGCGGGATTGAAGGGAAAATTGAAGCGACACGCTATGCTCGTGAACAGAAGAAGCCATTCCTTGGTATTTGTTTAGGAATGCAGCTGGCAACGATTGAATTTGCCCGCAATGTGCTTGGACTTCAAGGTGCGCATTCTGCAGAATTTGATGCGGATACAGCTCATCCGATTATCGATTTGCTTCCAGAGCAGAAGGATGTTGAGGATTTAGGCGGCACGTTGCGTTTAGGTCTTTATCCTGCGCGTATTGTTGAGGGCTCGAAGGCGTTTGAAGCGTATGACGAAGAGGTTATTTATGAGCGCCACCGCCATCGTTACGAGTTTAACAATCATTATCGTCAAGACATGGAAGCTCGCGGCTTTGTGTTCTCTGGGACTAGCCCGGACGGCCGTTTAGTGGAGATTGTCGAATTGAAGGACCATCCGTGGTTTGTAGCTTCGCAGTTCCATCCGGAATTCGTCTCTAGACCAACACGTCCGCAGCCCTTGTTCCGTGACTTTATTAAAGCAACGATTCAAAAATAAGTTATGTGGTCAGGACCAGTTTAGTTTGCTGGTCCTGTTTTTTTATCTTTGGGTTTTTATAAAAAGGGTATTTGTGTCAGGTTATAAAAAGGTGATTTTTATAAAAGGTAACTTGCAGTGAAATATATATAGGGGATTTTTGTAAAAGTGGTATTAACATCATGCAAGTAATTTCCATTTATTGTCTAATTACACAAAACTACTTCAAAATGGCACAAAACCTTTTGAAAATGGCACAAAAGCATGCCAAAAAAGCACAAAACCACCCCAAAATGGCACAAAAGCCCAAAGTCTATAATTTTGACCTCTTAACCCCCCGGGAAATAATCAAAGGCAATAAAAAAACAGGGTTATTCACCCCGTTTTACTCCTCATATTCCGCTAAAATCTCCTCAATCGTAAATTTCAAGCCGAAATAAACGAATAATGCTGCCATTGATGATGGATAGCCATAGCGATTTCCAAAATCATCGGGGAGGAGACCTTTCGTCAGCCGCAAATCGATATGGAGATCGGCCAACTCTTGCAATTTTCCACCCTCCGGTACAGCCGTGGAAACAGCCACAAAAGGTATCATCTTTTCCTGAAGTTGAGCGGCCACCTCCATAGCGTCTTCATCACTTGAATACCGCGAGAAAATCAGCACCCGATCAGAGTCAGTTAGCGCTCCCGCGTTCTCAAACACCTTTGCGCCCTTCAATGGTTCGGCACCCTCTAAAGCTTCAAACTCAACCGCCTTCATTTCCTTCGTGGCAAAAATATATATCGGCCCTTGCGCAAGCAAGCGGGCACCATCTTCAAAGGAATATTCCTCTTTTTCCTCAATCCGCTTCAATAGACCGGTTAATTGAGTAGTAAACATTTTTAACATAAAAACCCTCCTATTCACCCTCTTATTATAAGCATTTTTATGCCACTGCAAAAATAAAAGAAAAATATCAAAATTTCTGCAGGAGAATTTATCTTTCAGCGAGAAATATAACAAGTGAGAGATATAGGGGATAATAAAAAAGCAATTTAAAAATAAGGAAGAGGTGGAGTTATGAAAGAGAAAATTTTAATTGTTGATGATCAGTTTGGCATTCGAATCCTGCTAAATGAAGTGTTTCAAAAAGAAGGGTATCAGACCTTTCAGGCTGCCAATGGCATTCAGGCCCTTGAAATTGTAACAAAGCATGACCCCGACCTTGTCCTATTGGATATGAAAATTCCTGGAATGGACGGAATCGAGATTTTAAAAAGAATGAAGGTAATCGATCCTGACATTCGCGTCATTATCATGACAGCTTATGGCGAGCTGGATATGATTCAAGAAGCGAAGGACCTTGGAGCAATTACTCATTTTGCCAAGCCTTTTGACATTGATGATATTCGTGCAGCCGTTCGAAAACACATCCCTCAAAAGATGAATTAACGTCATTTTTGTATAAAAAACATAAGAACTGTGGGAATAGTTAAATGGGCGCGCTTTCATTATGAAAGTTTATAAAACTCTGTCTTTTTAATGGCATTTCGAACCTTGGTTTGATATGATACATATGAACTTTTTACTGTTTGGTTATCTTTTTCAAGTAATACATAATCCGTAAAATTGAGGGAAAACCTTAATATGGAAGGCTCATTTTTGAAAAAGATAGCGACCTAAACTAAGGAGGAAGAGAAATGCCATTAGTTTCAATGAAAGAAATGCTCATCAAAGCAAAAGCAGAAGGATATGCGGTTGGGCAATTTAACTTAAATAACCTAGAATTTACACAAGCCATTCTTCAAGCTGCACAAGCTGAAAATTCACCAGTTATCCTTGGGGTATCTGAAGGTGCTGCCCGTTATATGTCCGGCTTCAAAACCGTTGTAAAAATGGTTGAAGGCTTAATGGAAGACTTGAAAGTGACAGTACCAGTGGCCATTCACCTTGACCACGGTTCAAGCTTTGAAAAATGTAAAGAAGCGATTGATGCAGGCTTCACATCTGTTATGATCGATGCTTCTCACCACCCATTTGAAGAAAATATCGAAATTACTTCTAAAGTAGTTGACTATGCTCATTCAAAAGGTGTTTCTGTTGAAGCGGAACTAGGAACTGTTGGCGGCCAAGAAGACGATGTTATCGCTGAAGGCGTCATTTATGCAGATCCAAAAGAATGTGAAGAACTTGTAAAACGCACAGGTATCGACTGCCTTGCACCTGCATTAGGTTCTGTTCACGGTCCATACAAAGGCGAACCAAACCTTGGTTTTGCTGAGATGGAAGAAATCGGCAAGATTACTGGTCTTCCATTAGTCCTTCACGGCGGAACTGGTATCCCATTAAAGGATATCCAAAAATCTGTTTCACTTGGAACAGCCAAAATCAACGTGAACACAGAAAATCAAATCGCATCTGCAAAAGCTGTTCGTGAATCATTAGCTGCTAAACCTGAAGAATACGATCCACGTAAATATTTAGGACCAGCTCGTGATGCCATCAAAGCAACCGTTATTGGCAAAATTCGTGAATTCGGTTCTTCAGGCAAAGCGTAAGACAATTCTAAAAAACAGGAACAATGTCGTTTTTATATTTGTTCCAATTATGATAAAATGAAACCGTCCTTACCAAAGGGCGGTTTCAGTCTGTAAAGAAAACTGAAAATTGAATCAGAAATCATTGCAGCCTCCATTCGTAATCCAGTTCACGTGACAGAAGCCGCGTTAAGAGGCGCTCATATTGCAACTCTTCCATACAAAGTATTAATGGGATTATTCCATCATCCATAATAAGGGCATTGAAGGCTTCCTAACAGACTGGAAAGCTCGTACAGAGGCATAAATTTCCAGTTTTATGAAAAAAATTTTCATTACCATACATGAAAATAGAATTTTGGTGTAAACTAAAGGATAGACAAACTGTCGGATTTTGACTTTTTATGATGGAAAAATATACCTAGAGCCTCATTCAGTAATAAGCGGATGCGTACCGATTGACTTACAAGGGCTTAGAAGGGAGTCGAAAATGGAAAAACTTAAAATTGCGGGTGGTTATCCGTTAAAGGGAACTGTACGGATCAGCGGGGCAAAAAACAGTGCCGTCGCGTTAATTCCTGCAACAATTTTAGCGGAATCACCAGTGACAATTGAGGGATTGCCGGACATTTCAGATGTTGAAATCTTGAAGGATCTTCTTGAAGAAATCGGCGGAAATGTTCAGCTCTCTGACAACGATATGACGGTCGACCCATCTACGATGATTTCCATGCCCCTGCCAAACGGGAAAGTAAAAAAGCTCCGTGCTTCTTATTACTTAATGGGTGCGATGCTCGGCCGGTTTAAAAAGGCGGTAATTGGCTTACCTGGCGGCTGCCATTTAGGACCAAGACCGATTGATCAGCATATTAAAGGTTTCGAAGCACTTGGGGCCCAAATCACCAATGAACAAGGGGCGATTTATTTACGGGCGGACGAGCTTCGCGGCGCACGGATTTATCTCGACGTCGTCAGTGTGGGAGCAACGATTAATATCATGTTGGCGGCTGTTCGGGCCAAAGGCCGGACAGTGATTGAAAATGCGGCGAAAGAGCCAGAAATCATTGATGTGGCGACGCTGCTAACAAGTATGGGTGCGAAAATTAAAGGCGCAGGAACCGACGTGATCCGTATCGATGGTGTGGAATCACTCCATGGCTGCCGCCACACCATTATTCCGGACCGAATTGAAGCTGGCACGTATATGATTTTAGGCGCAGCAGTAGGCGAAGGCGTGTTAATCGATAACGTCATCCCGCAGCATTTAGAATCATTAATTGCCAAACTGCGCGAAATGGGTGTTCGTGTCGAATCCGGCGATGATCAAGTGTTTGTTGACGGGTCAACAAAATTAAAGGCTGTCGACATTAAAACGCTTGTTTATCCTGGGTTTCCGACCGATTTACAGCAACCGTTTACAACACTCCTGACAAAAGCTGCCGGCTCAAGTGTTGTGACAGACACGATTTACGGTGCCCGCTTTAAACATATCGATGAACTAAGAAGAATGAACGCCAATATCAAGGTGGAAGGACGCTCCGCCATCATAAATGGCCCGATTCAGCTTCAAGGTGCCAAAGTGAAGGCAAGCGACCTCAGGGCAGGAGCCGCTCTTGTCATTGCCGGTTTGATTGCCGAAGGAATTACTGAAGTAACCGGTCTTGAACATATCGACCGCGGTTATAGTGACCTTGTCGGAAAACTAAACGGACTCGGTGCAACCATTTGGCGGGAAGCGTTAACAAAAGAAGAAGTAGAACAGATGAAGAACACATAGAAAAGCGGAAGCGCCTTGCCCAGGGGCGACAGGCATAAGACGAGCCGGCATGAAGGTTGCTTTTTGACCTTCAGGACGGATTGGCTTATGACCCCGAGCCCCTAAGCGCTGGAGCTAGACACATAGAAAAGCGGAAGCGCCTTGCCCAGGGGCGACAGGCATAAGACGAGCCGGCATGAAGGTTGCTTTTTGACCTTCAGGACGGATTGGCTTATGACCCCGAGCCCCTAGGCGCTGGAGCTAGACACATAGAAAAGCGGAAGCTCGGGTTCAGCGGCGACATTAGCCGCAGAGCGCTGTAGCCTAGACAGAAAGCAAAGTTCGGGAGATAAACAAAAGACATAGGGGAGATGGAGACCGATGGAAAGAAGTTTAACGATGGAGCTTGTCCGTGTCACAGAAGCAGCAGCACTAGCTTCAGCCCGTTGGATGGGCCGTGGGAAAAAAGATGAGGCCGATGGTGCAGCTACTTCTGCCATGCGCGATGTGTTTGACACCGTGCCAATGAAAGGTACAGTTGTCATTGGTGAAGGGGAAATGGATGAAGCACCAATGCTTTATATTGGTGAAAAACTTGGGACAGGCTACGGACCACGCGTCGATGTTGCCGTTGACCCGCTCGAAGGTACCAATATTTTAGCATCAGGCGGCTGGAATGCTTTAGCAGTTCTTGCGATTGCTGACCATGGCAACCTTCTTCATGCTCCTGATATGTACATGGAAAAAATCGCGGTTGGACCCGAAGCAGTCGGACATATTGATATCAATGCGTCTGTTCTAGATAACTTAAAGGCCGTTGCCAAAGCGAAAAATAAAGATATCGAGGATGTCGTGGCGACTGTTTTAAATCGTGAGCGCCATGAGCATATCATTGCCCAGCTTCGTGAAGCAGGGGCAAGAATCAAGTTAATTAATGATGGTGACGTGGCAGGTGCCATTAATACGGCATTCGACAATACCGGTGTTGATATTCTCTTTGGTTCTGGCGGTGCTCCTGAAGGTGTTCTGTCTGCTGTTGCCTTAAAATGTCTTGGCGGCGAAATCATCGGTAAACTATTGCCGCAAAATGATGCGGAGCTTGAGCGCTGCATCAAGATGGGCCTCGATGTCAATCGCGTCCTGCGGATGGAGGACCTGGTCAAAGGCGATGACGCTATTTTTGCTGCGACAGGGATTACCGACGGAGAATTGCTGCGCGGTGTTCAATTTAAAGGATCCTACGGTTCGACCCACTCAATCGTTATGCGTGCCAAATCAGGCACCGTCCGCTTTGTCGAAGGTCGTCATAGTTTAAAGAAAAAACCTAATTTAGTGATTAAATAGGCGATGCCCCGTGAAGGGTGCCTGACACCAGTGCGTGTCAGGCACCCTTCATGGCATCACCTCTCCTAAATTAAAAAACTCCTATTACACTCGATTAGGAATTTTCAACGAACTCCTTCACAGAAAAAATTCCCAATGAATGAAAATAGAAAATTTAGTTGATTAATTTTTTGCATAGAGGGTAAAATAGTAATTGTTTTTATTCATTTTTCTGCAATTCTATTCATTTCTTACTACTTCTATTTCAATTCCTCAACTCTCTTATTTATTATCTGATTTAAAGAAATGGCTGTGTTAGAGGTCATTGTTGATTTAAAGCCTACGTTGATTGGAGCGGAAGGTGCGAAGACTCCTGCGGGAGGACGGGGCAGGGGAGACCCCACAGGCGCTTTGCGCCGAGGAGGCTCCCCGAACCGCCCGCGCGGCGCTGCGCACCTGGAGCGGAAATCAACGACCAAGTTTAAAGAGCCAAAAAAATAAAAGTGTGGTGCACAAATGGACTTAACAATTTCAAGTTTAGAAAATATGAAGCTGAAGGAGCTTTATGAGCTTGCTCGCGAATATAAAGTGACCTATTACAGCAAATTAACAAAAAAAGAATTAATTTTTGCCATCCTGAAATCTCGTGCGGAACAGCAGGGGTATTTCTTTATGGAAGGCGTCTTGGAAATCATCCAATCAGAAGGATTTGGATTCTTACGACCAATTAACTACTCGCCAAGCTCAGAGGATATCTACATTTCTGCTTCGCAAATCCGCCGCTTCGACCTTCGTAATGGGGATAAAGTTTCCGGTAAAGTACGACCTCCAAAGGAAAACGAGCGTTATTATGGACTATTGCACGTAGAGGCTGTCAACGGGGAAGATCCGGAATCAGCGAAAGAGCGGGTGTACTTCCCGGGCCTCACACCATTATATCCAAACAGACAGATGAAATTAGAAACGACACAAAAACATCTATCGACAAGGATTATGGATGTTGTGGCACCGGTTGGTTTTGGGCAGCGTGGCTTAATCGTCGCTCCGCCAAAGGCTGGTAAAACAATGCTGTTAAAAGAAATTGCGAACAGCATTACAACGAACCACCCTGAAGTGGAATTAATCATGCTGTTAATCGATGAACGTCCGGAAGAAGTGACCGACATCGAGCGTTCGGTTGCCGGTGACGTCGTCAGTTCAACGTTTGACGAAGTACCTGAAAATCATATTAAAGTAGCGGAGTTGGTGCTTGACCGCGCGATGCGTTTAGTTGAGCACAAACGCGATGTCGTGATCCTGATGGATAGTATTACGCGTCTGGCTCGTGCATACAACCTTGTAATTCCGCCAAGCGGAAGAACGCTTTCTGGTGGTATTGACCCAGCAGCCTTCCACCGTCCAAAGCGTTTCTTCGGGGCAGCCCGTAATATCGAAGAGGGCGGCAGTTTGACGATTCTTGCGACGGCTTTAGTCGATACAGGCTCACGGATGGATGACGTGATTTATGAGGAATTTAAAGGGACAGGTAATATGGAACTGCACCTTGACCGTCAGCTGGCTGAACGCCGTATTTTCCCTGCGCTTGATATCCGTCGTTCGGGAACTCGTAAGGAAGAGCTGTTGATTCCGAAGGATCATTTGGATAAATTATGGGCGATCAGAAAATCGATGTCAGATTCGCCAGATTTTGCGGAACGCTTCTTGAAAAAATTAAGACAAACTAAATCGAATGAGGAATTCTTCGCACAACTAGGGGAAGAGCTGAAATCTAGACGTTCGTAGTCGATGCGGTGAAGCGGTCAAATTAAGCCGGTCCTTGTCAATTAGGTATCGGACAACCCTGGTAAAGGGGGCATGATGGGTTCCTTTTTAAAAAAAGAAACCAATAAATCCCAACTTGCCAAAGATGGCTTTGCTTGTTATAATGGGTGCAGTGTGTTTTTAGTATTTCAGTGCTTGTTTTTACAAGTGCTTTATATAACTCTGTTTCGAATGATTCAGGGCGGAAGGAGATGAAAAGAATGAAAGCAGGAATTCATCCAAATTATAAAATGGTACAGGTGACTTGTGCATGCGGAAACACTTTTGAAACTGGTTCAGTGAAGAAAGAAATTCGCGTTGAAACTTGTTCAGAATGTCATCCATTCTATACTGGTCGTCAAAAATTCGCCGAAGCTGGCGGACGTGTTGACCGTTTCAACAAGAAATACGGCATCAAGAGCCAACAGCAACAATAATTGTAAAAAGTACAGGCAAGCAGCAATTTACTTGCCTGTTTTTTATTTTAATAAAATTCAAATAATTGATAGATATTTAAGGATTTGCTTGGAAGGAGACGCCGTTTTATGTATTTAATGAAGCAAAGCGGATGGGTTGAGGTTATCTGTGGCAGTATGTTTTCTGGGAAATCGGAGGAATTGATTCGCCGCGTTAGACGTGCTCAGTTCGCCAAACAAAAGATAGCTGTTTTTAAGCCGAAAATTGATAATCGCTATCACGATCAATCTGTCGTTTCTCATAATGGATCTTCTTTTGATGCGAAACCAATTACTCATTCGATTGAGATTCTTCACCATGTGGAAGCGGATATGGATATTATTGCCATTGATGAGGTTCAGTTTTTTGATGAGGGGATTCTCAGGGTTGTTCAGCAGCTGGCTGACAGAGGCCATCGGGTGGTTTGTGCGGGTCTTGATATGGATTTCCGCGGTGAGCCGTTCGGGCAGATGCCTGCGTTGATGGCGATTGCTGAGTCGGTGACGAAGCTGCAAGCGGTCTGTTCTGTTTGTGGTTCGCCTTCAAGCCGGACGCAGCGTCTGATTGATGGACGTCCAGCCTCTTACCATGACCCAGTGATTTTAGTGGGTGCCTCCGAAGCGTACGAGCCCCGCTGCCGTCATCATCACGAAGTCCCAAAAACGGCGTCCTATACCGTTCATGCATAGAGCAAAAAGGTACAAATGAATGTCAGGGTTGGTTGAGTTTACATAATTAGTGCCTGACACCATTGGAAAAACTGTCTGAGAAGGGATTCTCAGGCAGTTTTTTTGTTTGATTAGGGGGAAATTTGCGGTTTGGCGGAATGTTTGGGTAGTTCGGCGGAATAAACTTTGAGTTCGGCGGAATTCCGGGGAGTCTGGCGGAATCACTTTGGAAGTTGGCGGAATCCGACCCAGTTTTAGCGGAATTACTTGTGCGACCGCAAATTCCGCCCCCCGGACTTGGAAAGAATTCACTCGACCTATTGCGGCGTGACCGGGCATGATATTAATGGGAGGTGTAAGATGCAAAAATTTATGTTGTTTCTCTCATTAAGTATGTTGTTTTTAGTAAGCGGCTGTGACGGAAATCGGGGTGGGAATCATGGGAATGAAGAGGCGTATGACCTACGGAGTGACCAATCAAAACCCAATTATATATCCAATCGTGGCAATGACCGCAACACGCCGACAAATATATCGGATCGGGGCAAGAATAAGCAGCATATGGTTGAAGATGATATCACCAATCAAAATCCGAACTTCCTTGACCTGAAGGGGACAGGAAGCGGCAGCGAAGCTGGTGCGAATAATCAAGGCAACGATATCCAGAAGGCCAAGCAGGTTATCGCGGATTCCGATGAGTTTACGGCCGATTCCATCTGGATTAACGGCGACCGGATGTGGGTATCTGTTTATAAAAAAGGAATGCAGTCTGAGCGGGGAAAAATTAATGCCGAAGCACGACTCCATAAGAAACTAATCCAGGCCTTGCCGCGTTATAAAATGGAAGTACGTGTCAAAGAAGATCGAAGGTAGCATGCTCTGATTATCAGGGCATGTTTTTTCTATGGCTGTAGCTTGAGTTCCTTTTAAAAAAAGGATTTTGACCTGAAAAATCACCCCGCGAAAAAATTTCCCCTTAATTTGGTTTTGACGGTTGTTTTCACCTATACTATAATTAGAATGTTATGGACAAAAAATTGAGGTGAATAGACCGTGTTTGATCGTCTTCAATCGGTGGAAGATCGTTATGATAAGTTGAATGAACTTTTGAGCGACCCACAAATTATTAATGATTCAAAGAAACTTCGTGAATATTCAAAAGAACAATCTGATATACAAGAAACTGTACTAACGTATCGTGAATATAAAGAGGCGCGCGAACAGCTTCAGGATGCCAAGGCGATGCTTGATGAGAAGCTGGATGCGGATATGCGTGAAATGGTGAAGGAAGAAGTTAATGAGCTGGAAGCGCAAATCGTTGAGTTAGAAGCTAAGATGAAACTATTGTTGATTCCAAAGGATCCGAATGATGACAAGAACGTTATCTTTGAAATCCGCGGAGCAGCGGGCGGAGACGAAGCGGCCTTGTTTGCTGGGAATTTATATCGCATGTACAGCCGTTATGCGGAAGCGCAGGGCTGGAAGACGGAATTGATTGATGCGAACCCGACTGGTCTTGGCGGTTATAAGGAAATTAGTTTTATGATTAACGGCCAGGGTGCTTATTCGAAGTTGAAGTATGAGAACGGCGCACACCGTGTGCAGCGTGTTCCGGAGACGGAGTCAAGCGGCCGGATTCATACGTCGACGGCGACGGTTGTCTGTTTGCCGGAAGCGGAAGAATTAGAAGTGGAAATCAACGATAAAGATATCCGTTTTGATGCGTTTGCGTCAAGTGGGGCCGGCGGACAGTCCGTTAACACGACGATGTCAGCGGTTCGGTTAACGCATATTCCAACTGGGATCGTTGTTTCGATTCAGGATGAGAAATCGCAGCACAAGAATAAAGATAAAGCGATGAAGGTTTTACGGGCACGAATTTATGATAAGTATCAACAGGAAGCGCAGGCGGAGTATGATTCTGTCCGTAAATCTGCGGTTGGTACGGGGGACCGTTCGGAGCGGATTCGTACGTATAACTTCCCGCAAAACCGGGTGACGGACCACCGCATCGGCTTGACGATTCAAAAGCTCGATCAAATTTTAGAGGGCAAGCTCGATGATGTCATCGATGCGTTGATTATGGATGATCAAGCGCGCAGGCTGGAAAGTGCCTCTAATGAGTAAAAAAGTCTATGAAGCTCTCCAATGGGCTTCTTCTTTTTTAGTTTCAGCGCGTCGTGATGAGAATGCCGGGGAGCTGTTACTTCGCCATTTCACCGGAATGTCGCGGGCGCAGTTGTTTGCGAATATGCGTGATGAGTTAGCGCCGGGCGTGTGGGAAGTCTTTGAAAAAGCGGTTGGTGAACACGTGAAGGGTGTGCCGGTCCAATATATCATCGGCACGGAGGAGTTTTACGGGCGCCCGTTTATCGTCAATGAAGAGGTGCTGATCCCGAGGCCGGAAACGGAAGAACTTGTCTACGGTGCACTTCAACGGATCAAGCGGCTGTTCAGTGGAGAGCAGGTTATCAGGTTAGCGGATATCGGGACCGGGAGCGGCGCCATCGCAATTACCATGAAGCTGGAAGAAGCGGAACTTAGGGTGTCAGGCACCAATAGTACCATCAAGCTAGGGGAAATGGTGTCAGGCACCAATTCTCCTATCAAGCCAGTGTTATTGGTGTCAGGCACTGATATTGCGGAGGCTTCGCTGGCTGTGGCGCGGGAGAATGCGGCCCGGCTTGGGGCTGAGGTGGAGTTTGTTCAGGGGGATTTGCTTGGCCCATTTATCGAGAACGGGGCTCGGTTTGATGTGATCCTCTCGAATCCGCCGTATATTCCGGTCGGTGATATGACGGCGATGTCGGAGGTTGTGACGGAGCATGAGCCGCACCGGGCCTTGTTTGCGGGGGCGGAAGGCTTGGATTTTTACCGCCGCTTTATGGTCGAGCTGCCGCAGGTACTGGAGAAGCGCGCACTGGTTGGATTTGAAATTGGGGCTGGTCAGGGCGAAGCGGTAGCGGAGCTTTTTCAAAAAGCGTTTGCCAATGCAAAGGTAGAGATCGTGAATGATTTGAATGGCAAGGACCGGATGGTGTTTGCGGAGATCGGCTTCGGGGCTTAGGTTCCATTGATGTGGTGAATACTATAATGAAAACTATAAAAAAGCTCAGAGTATGTTGGCTCTGAGCTTTTTTATAGTTCAATTAGATAGGATGTCATTTCTTTTATTTTGGAGTTATTACGGGAACTGGCAAATTGGTATACGTTACAAAATGCATATTTCTTTTTGTTTTCTACGATTTGGGTACCGTTAACTGAGCCGTGATAGCCGTGGGTGATAATAGTGTTAATCTGCAGTTCGGTTACTTTATTATTTTGGTTTTGTTTGAGGATTTCGATCACTTTTTCTTTTCCTTGGATCTGATGTTGACCGATGATATTCCAGTGAAAATCGTCGGGGCAAATTACTTTTAGGTCCACGTATTCAGATTTTGAATGATCCATTTTTTACACTCCATTTTCAGTAGATTAATTTTTAATTCGATAATGAAACCAATAGGGGCGATTGGATGCAATTTATAGATTTTAAACGAAAAAGTGATGCCAATAAGCCTGATTGGATGCAATTTCAGCACCTTTTATCTGAAAATAGTGTCCAATGAGCAAATAACCATTCGCAGGACAGACCATCCTCTTATTTAAACATTCATTTAGATTTTACCCTCTTTCACATGCAACCGTAAACTTTGGAAAATATCAAAATTTAATAGTTTAAGATTCTGGCATTTTGTCCAAAATGAAGGTATCGAAGGGACGGTGCTAGAATTGAAAAGTAAAGTGATTGTTTGGGGATATCTTATCGTTTTGTCTTTAGGGACGATGTTGAGTTTATATATGCCGAAGACGGAAGCCGCGTCGAAAGAATCGATTGTGATTCCTGGTGAAGCGATTCGGCTTAGGATTCTTGCGAATAGTGATTTTGAAGAAGATCAGGCCATTAAACGGAAAGTGCGCGATGCGGTGAATGCGCAGATTACCCTGTGGGTTCAGGATTTAACGTCAATGGAAAAAGCAAGAACGGTCATCAAGTCGAAGCTTCCTGAGATTCAAGCGATTTCGGAACAAGTGGTTCGCGACCAAGGGTCTGATCAATCGGTGAAAGTGGAGTTTGGCAAGGTTCAGTTTCCGACGAAATTATATGGTCAATTTTTATATCCTGCCGGAGAATATCAAGCGATTTTGATTACGCTCGGGAGCGGGGAAGGCGCGAACTGGTGGTGTGTGCTTTACCCGCCATTATGCTTCCTTGATTTTTCAAATGGTGTAGCTGTCAGTGATGGCTTTGAAGGAGAGAAAAAGGCGAAGGCAAAAACAGTGAGACCTGCTAAATCGGAGGAAAAGGTTGAAAAGGCAAAAACGGTGGCAACGGTTGAAAAGGTAAAAGAAGGAGTAAGCTCAGTTGAGGATAAGAAAGAGGTTGCGGTCAAGGTAGAAAAAGAGGTTAAGGTTGAAAAAGGGGAAAAAGCCGCAACTGTGGACGAAGAAGAAATGAAGAAGCCGGAGAGGCTGATTGAAAAGGATGCACCGGTGTTCAATGAGATAATGGCTGAGGTTGATGATGAGCCAGTGAAGTTGGCTAAAAAGGATGCGCCCGTGTATACTGCTGATGATGAAAAGCCGGTGGAAGTGAAGTTTTTCGTCGTAGAGATGTGGGAGAAGATGTTTAATTAGACCAGGTCCAGCAATGGGGCTGGTTTTTTGTGTGGAAAAATTCGGCGAGGCTGTGGTCGTTTCTTCAATAAAATTTTACTAGATTCCCAAATCTAGCGGTTCTATTTGTTCTAACTCATCCATATCCATAGAGTAGAATCTTAAAAATGAGGTGGAAGCGATGCAGGCATTGATTCGCAGAGCAAATAAACAAGACTTGGGCAGTTTACGAGCGTTTTTATCCAGAGCCAATCTGGGGACGGATGGACTAACAGATGAAACGATTGACTATTTTTTGCTGCTAGAGAATGAGGAGGGCACCTTAAAGGGTTCGCTTGGCATGGAGGCCTTCACGGAGTTCGGGCTCTTGCGCTCACTCGTTGTGACACCTGGCCAAGCTGAAAAGGAAATCTTCGTTCTTTTTGATCAAATGGTGCAATTAGCGAAAGAAAAAGGGATGAAAGGTTTGTTTTTGGCAACAAATAAGAGCGTGGCCTTACCGTTTTTCGAATTAATGGGCTTCCAAAGAGTGGATCGGGAGGATATACCCAGCGAATTTTATCAATCTGAACATATTCGACACGTTTTAAATGTGGATAACTCTATATTTTTGAAATTTTTACTATAATTGTGGATATATCCACAAAGTTATCCACTTTTTCAAGGAAGTTGTGCACAATTTGTGGATAACGCTTGTATTTATACCCACCTTCTTTTATACTTTCAAACGTATTGAGCTAAAAATATGAGTCTAGGTGACTAAATTCGCCAAATTTCGCTAATAGACTCATTCGAGATAAAGGTGGATAACTATGAACACAAAGGTCTGGAAAGTGGATAAGTATGTGGATAATCTTGAAAATAATCCACAAGTTGTGGATGCAGCGAATTTTTTACGGGATAACGAAGTGGTCGCCCTGCCGACAGAGACGGTTTATGGTCTTGGCGGGAACGCGGAAAGTGATCTGGCGGTTGGGAAGATTTTTGCAGCCAAAGGAAGGCCGAGTGATAATCCACTAATTATCCACATTGCTGAAAAAAAGCAGCTGAGCACGTTTGTAACTGAGGTTCCTGACAAGGCTGAAGTGTTGATGGATGCGTTTTGGCCGGGACCACTGACGATTATTTTTAAAAAGAAGGAAGGCGTCCTAGCGGAAACGGCCACGGCGGGATTGTCGACGGTTGCAGTGAGAATGCCGGACCACCCTGTCGCACTGGCGTTGTTGAAAAGTTGTGGACTGCCGATTGCTGCCCCGAGCGCCAACAGTTCGGGCAAACCAAGTCCAACGAAGGCCCAACATGTCATGGACGATTTAAACGGGAAAATTGCTGGGGTGATCGACGGCGGCGCAACAGGAATTGGTGTGGAATCAACGGTCATCGATTGCACCGAAGCGATTCCGGTTATCTTAAGACCGGGTGGGGTAACGAAGGAGCAGCTTGAGGCTGTGCTCGGTGAAGTACGTGTCGATGCCGCGTTAACAGACGAGGAGGCGCGGCCGAAAGCCCCAGGAATGAAATACCAACACTACGCCCCGAATGCACCGCTATTTATGGTGTCAGGCACCACGAAATTTCTCCAGCGTCTAATAGAAGAAAAACGGATGGAGGGGTTGCGGGTCGGGGTGCTGACAACGGAAGAGCAGGTGGATGTTTATGAAGCGGATGTGGTGCTAGCTTGCGGGAAGCGGGCAGAACTTACGACCGTTGCCGCGGCGCTTTATGATACGCTGCGAAAATTTAATCTAGAAAAGGTCGATGTCATTTACAGTGAGATCTTTCCGAACGAAGGTGTCGGAAATGCAATCATGAACCGCCTTCAGAAAGCCGCTGGAAATAAATTAATCGCTGAATAAACACTAGGTTCTCCGGTAAGGGGGGACCTGGTGTTTTTTTTGGTGTCAGGCACCAATTATTTGTGGCCGCAAACACAATTATGTAACAAATTTTGGAATTAGAAACGTGGAAGAAGCGGTATAATAGACGTATGCGACCAATATTCCAGTTCCTCAACATGACTTCTAAATTAGTTTGGACGTGCATATGCTAGGGTAGTTAGTCCAAGGAGGCGGGGTCCGAATGTCTGAAATGATTGGCGAAATAGTAACTCTTATGTTAATGGCGTTTGCACTAGGGATGGATGCATTTTCAGTCGGACTTGGCATGGGGATGTACAAACTTCGGCTCAAGAAAATTTTTAATATTGGCATCACGATCGGTTTGTTCCATGTATGGATGCCGCTGCTTGGCTTAATTGCTGGGAAATTTTTATCAGATAAATTTGGTACCTTTGCGACCTTTATCGGCGGTTTTCTGCTGATTTTACTCGGTGTGCAAATGGTTTGGTCCACCCTCAAAAAGAGCGATGAGAAGGTTATTTCCCCAATTGGTTTCGGCTTGCTGCTCTTTGCCTTGAGTGTGAGTCTGGATAGTTTTTCCGTAGGGCTTACCTTAGGCATTTATGGTGCGAAGACGATTATGGTTATTTTGTGTTTTGGAATCATGGCAACCATCCAAACATGGGCGGGACTGCTGCTTGGCCGCAAGATGCAGGGCTGGGTCGGGTCATATAGTGAGGCACTTGGAGGAGCTATTTTACTGGCCTTTGGCTTAAAGCTACTCGCGCCCTTCTTTTAACGGGCGGGATCGGCCAACCTTTTCGAATCCCTAACTTAAATATGATAAAATAAATTACATAAGATCTTGTAAGGAGGCAAACACATTGCAGCGCATTTTGTTTGTATGTACAGGAAATACGTGCAGGAGTCCAATGGCAGAAGCGATTTTGAAAAATAAAGCGGTCGACGAGATCGAAGTAAGGTCGGCAGGAATTTATGCTGCGAACGGCAATGAGGCATCGCCACATGCAAAAAGGGTGTTGGAGGACAATGGGATTGTGCACAATCACCGTTCCAGTTTGTTAACGAGTGATGAGGTCGAATGGGCCGACCTCATCCTAACGATGACATCCTCACATAAGTTGGCCATTCTGCAGCAATACCCTCATGAGGGTCAGAAGGTATATACCTTAAAGGAATACAGCGGGGAAGGCTTCAATCATGATGTCGTCGACCCGTACGGCGGACCGCTCGCCATGTACGAAGAAACCTTTCGTGAACTAAATGGATTAATTGATAAAACAATTGGAAAACTAAAGTGACAGATGCTCTCTTTTCGAAGAGGGCTTTTATTTTTTGATTGAAACTTTATATTTTTGTGGCAGTATGTCAAAATTAATCAGGAGAGCAAAGCCCCTTTTCGTGACGGACACTAGTGGCGAGGAGCTGGGGCTAGTCTGTAAAAGATAAATAGAATAGAGGAGGTTTTTCACATGAAAGTGGCACTAGCATCAGACCATGGCGGAGTGAATCTTCGCAAGGAAATTGCGCAATTACTTAACGAACTGGGGATTGAATTTGAGGATTTTGGCTGTGACTGTGAAACATCGGTTGATTATCCAGATTACGCGCTGCCAGTTGCTGAGAAGGTGGCGAGCGGCGAGTTTGACCGCGGGATTCTGATTTGCGGAACGGGAATTGGCATGAGTATTGCTGCTAATAAGGTGAAAGGGATCCGCTGTGCCTTGGTCCATGATACGTTTAGCGCCAAAGCAACGCGGGCTCATAATGATTCAAACATCATAACGATGGGTGAACGTGTCATTGGCCCTGGCCTGGCCCGAGATATAGCTGAAATCTGGCTGACGGGTGAATTTGAAGGCGGCCGTCATGCGAACCGGATAGGAAAAATTGGTGAATACGAGGATAAGCACCTCTAATTTAGCTCGGGCTGGACTGGAAATCTTTTTTAGTGGAGGTCAAGGCGTATGATTCAAACGTGTGAAAAAGAACTGGAAGCGATTTTAACGGAATTCAAAGAGCAGGGTGCGTTAAGACAAGGGCAGCTGTTAGTGGTCGGCTGCAGTACGAGTGAGGTAATTGGGGAGCGAATTGGCACCTCTGGCACGGTTGAAGTGGCGGAAATGATTTATCGCTGTTTGAAAAACCTTCAAGCGGAGACGGGGATCACGCTTGCCTTCCAATGCTGCGAGCATTTAAACCGGGCCTTGGTCGTCGAACGTGCGGTTGCGGAGGAAAGGCGGTTCGATGAAGTTTCGGTTGTCCCTGTCCGAAAAGCAGGCGGGGCGATGGCGACTTACGCGTTTGGAGCGATGAATGACGCGGTTGTAGTGGAGTTCGTGAAGGCGGATGCCGGGATTGACATCGGCAACACACTCATCGGAATGCACTTAAAACATGTCGCCGTTCCAGTCCGCGTGAAGCAAAAAAGCATCGGACAGGCTCATGTAACACTCGCCAAAGTACGCCCGAAACTGATCGGTGGCGCAAGAGCCGTATACGAACGGAATCAGGAAAACACGAGCTGCTCTTAATAAACTTGGGTGTCAGGCACCATCATTAAAGTTTTTTATATTCTGGTAAATTTTGATGCATTAGGCTAAAACACGAATGTTTATGTGATAAAAATTAATTTCGTTCGGAAAATAACGTACTGGCGTATAAAGATGTTCACTTTAGGTATAAAATATAATTAAAAACCGAAAAATGTTTCTCTTTTAATTTAAGGGTGTTTCTGCTAAAATAAAAAAGAATTTTCGAAAAGTATCTAATTTACTTACATATAAGGGGGATTTTTGTCATGAAGCATTTGCCACAAGCTGATGAACAGGTTTTTCAAGCGATTCAAAAAGAATTAGGTCGTCAACGTTCAAAAATCGAATTAATTGCCTCAGAAAACTTTGTAAGTGAAGCAGTTATGGAAGCCCAGGGGTCCGTTTTAACAAACAAATATGCAGAAGGCTATCCTGGCCGACGCTATTATGGCGGCTGTGAATATGTTGATATCGTCGAAGATTTAGCACGCAACCGCGCAAAGGAAATCTTCGGAGCGGAATACGTAAACGTGCAGCCTCACTCAGGTGCACAAGCTAATATGGCGGTTTACTTCACAGTTCTAGAGCAAGGTGACACCGTGCTTGGCATGAATTTATCCCACGGCGGCCACTTAACACACGGCAGCCCAGTTAACTTCAGTGGTGTTCAATATAATTTTGTTGAATATGGTGTGGACCAAGAAACGCACCGCATCAATTATGATGATGTGCGTGCAAAAGCACTCGAGCACAAGCCGAAAATGATTGTTGCTGGTGCTAGTGCCTACCCGCGTGCGATTGACTTTGCAAAGTTCCGTGAGATTGCCGATGAAGTCGGTGCATACCTCATGGTGGATATGGCGCACATCGCTGGACTTGTTGCAGCAGGCTTGCATCAAAACCCAGTACCGTACGCTGATTTTGTTACCACAACTACGCATAAAACATTACGCGGTCCACGCGGCGGGATGATCCTTTGCAAAGAGGAATTCGGCAAGAAAATTGATAAATCGATCTTCCCAGGTATTCAAGGCGGTCCACTAATGCATGTCATTGCTGCAAAAGCTGTTGCATTTGGCGAAGCATTACAGGAAAGCTTCAAAGAATATGCTGGTCAGATTATCACGAACGCTCAGCGCTTAGCTGAAAGTCTTCAAAAAGAAGGCTTGAAGTTAGTATCCGGCGGAACGGACAACCACCTCTTGTTAGTGGACGTAACGACGCTTGGATTAACTGGCAAGGTTGCTGAAAAGGTCCTGGATGAGGTTGGCATCACGGTTAACAAAAACACAATTCCATTTGACCCGCAAAGTCCGTTTGTAACAAGCGGTGTCCGTATCGGTACGGCAGCAGTGACAAGCCGTGGCTTTGTTGAAGCAGATATGGACGAGATCGCTTCAATTATCGCGTTTACCTTGAAGAACCATGAAGATGAGGCGAAACTTGAAGAAGCTCAAGGTCGTGTCGAAGCATTAACAAGCAAATTTACTCTTTATCCTGAATATTAAGCAACAGAAAATCGGCCTATCGTAGGCCGATTTTTTTTGAAAAATCTAACTAGTTGAAAGTGCTGAATTCTATTTGCTCATTGCCTTTTTTTTCTGTAAAATGAGACGAAGTGTTTATAATTTAAAATAAGGAGCGATGATTATGGCCAAGGTATTCGTATTCGACCATCCACTCATTCAACATAAACTAACTTACATACGTGATAAAAACACAGGAACAAAGGAATTCCGCGAGCTTGTCGATGAAGTCGCGACACTGATGGCGTTTGAAATTACCAGAGATATGCAGCTTGAGGATATCGATATCGAAACACCTGTCTGCCCAGCGAAATCCAAGGTTCTATCCGGTAAGAAAATCGGGATTGTGCCCATTTTGCGTGCAGGAATCGGAATGGTTGATGGCATCTTAAAATTAATCCCAGCTGCGAAAGTGGGCCATATCGGTTTATACCGCGACCCTGAAACCTTGATGCCGGTTGAGTATTATATTAAGCTCCCAAGTGATGTGGAAGAGCGTGATTTCATTGTGGTTGATCCGATGCTTGCAACAGGCGGTTCGGCGATTGAAGCAATTCGCTCCTTAAAGAAGCGCGGCGCGAAACATATCAAATTTATGTGTTTAATTGCAGCACCAGAAGGCGTGGAAGCAGTAAAGTCAGCCCACCCGGACGTGGATATCTATATCGCTGCTTTGGATGAGAAATTAAATGACCACGGCTACATCGTCCCAGGCCTTGGTGATGCAGGAGATCGGTTGTTTGGAACGAAATAGGATACCGTTTGAAATAAAGTCGAGCTTATTCGGCTTTTTTTTGTTGGTTTTATTAAAATAGGTCATTTTTGGAATAAAATAGGATTTGGAGCCTGAATTGTTATGAAAGGAAATCAACGCATACCCGATTCCCACCAGGTAAATAGGAAATACCCGATACCCGATTCCCAAAATAGTCGTGCATACTTTCCCCCCTCGAAGAAAACGATATGGAAAAAGGAGAAATCTATCGATGAAACTTCTACTCGCGTTACTGCTAGCTTTTCAAACTCCGAAAATACTCATCCATCCTTCGATAACCAAAAGCACGCGGGAGACAACCGCCATTATAATCTTGGACAAACCACACACCGACCAGGAAATCCAACAGCTCATGAAACCCTATAAAGACGTTAAGCTGCGCCGTGTTTTCCACCATGCGCTTGATGGATTCTCGGTCGAAGGCAGTGCAGAAACACTTGCCGAAATCGGCCGCAGCCATAAACAAATCAAAAACGTCTCGCCTGTTATTACCTACCAAGCCGAAACCGAGGAAAGCGTCAAAATTATTGGCGGGGAAGAAGTCCGCAGTTTTTTTGATAAAAAAAATGAGCGGCTGACTGGGAAAGGGGTAACGGTTGGGGTCATTGATACGGGCGTCGATTACAACCATCCCGACCTCAAGCGCAATTATGCCGGCGGCCGGGACCTGGTTGACAACGACCGCGATCCGATGGAAACGCTGGCGCTCGGGAAGGCGACGATCCACGGAACCCATGTGGCCGGTATTATTGCGGCCAATGGAAAAATAAAAGGCGTTGCCCCGGAAGCAAAAATTGTTGCGTACCGGGCGCTTGGGCCGGGTGGGGGCGGAACTACCGAGCAGGTGCTCGCGGCGATTGACCAGGCTATTAAGGATAAAGTGGATGTCGTCAATCTCTCGCTCGGAAATGATATCAACGGACCCGACCTGCCAATCAGCCTTGCCCTCAACCGCGCGGTCGACCGCGGAATTGTCGCCGTGGCGGCTTCTGGTAATTCCGGGCCAAATGTTTGGAGTGTTGGCTCACCTGGAACCGCCTCCAAAGCGATATCCGTAGGTGCCTCGACCCCAACTTTGGAGACACCCTATCTATTAATAGAAGGAAGTCGGGATAAACTCCAGATTGAACCGCTCGAAGGCTCAGCCAAGTGGGCGCTCGACCGCTCCGCTGATCTTGTCGATGGCGGCATCGGGAGACCTGATGAATTGAAAAATATTGAAGGGAAAATTGCCCTCATCAAAAGAGGGGTCTTAACTTTTTCAAAAAAAGCGGAAAATGCGAAGCGGGCAGGGGCAAAAGCGGTGCTCATCTACAACAATATGAGCGGCGGCCGTTTCATGGGAAACCTCGATACGCAAATGTCGATCCCAGTCGGGGCCATCTCGAAGGAAGACGGGGTTACTTTACAACAGGCCTTAAAAAAACAAACCACCTCGGCACGGGTCACGGTCAGCGAGGATTCAGACCGGCTTGCTGACTTTAGTTCGCGGGGTCCGGTGACGGGGACTTGGGAAATCAAACCGGATATTGTTGCCCCCGGGGTAGCCATTAATTCGACGATTCCGGGCGGCTATTTGTCGCTTCAAGGAACGAGTATGGCGGCGCCTCACGTTGCTGGGGCCTGCGCATTAATTAAGCAGGCCCATCCGGACTGGACACCCGAACAAATCAAAGCGGCCCTGATGAACACGGCAAAACCGCTCGCAAAGTCTAATAGTGTTGACCGTACGGCGATCATCCCGAACGGAGCCGGACGTAAGACCACTACCATCAACGGCCGAACCCTTGGGACACAGAGGGAACCCGCCTACTACCGCACCTTTGAACAGGGGGCAGGCAGAATCCAGGTCGACGAAGCAATCCAAGCCACCACACTCGTCACACCGAGCAGTATCCGGTTTGGGAAATTTACGGAACAGAGTGACGTCCATAAAGCCTATCTGCATGTCGAAAATACAAGCCAGCAAGACCAGCGGTATTCGTTTGATATCCCGCCATATGTCGAGGGACTGGAATGGAGGCTGCCGCTTTCGTTTACGCTCGAACCTCAGCAAACAAAGGACATAACGGTCGAGTTAACGGTGGACCCGCAGGTGTTTAAAGGGAAAATTCATGACGGGTATCTCCGCTTGCAGGCGGGCGGGGCAACGGTTCGCATTCCCTATCTCTATGTTTTAGAAGAACCGGACTATCCACGGGTTATGGGCTTTGATTTTGCCGAAGGCGACAAACCAGGGCAGTACCGCTATGAGGTGTATTTGCCAGGCGGGGCGGAGGAATTTGGGATTGCCTTGTTTAACCCGGAGGATTATCGGTTTGTCGGCTATTTAGATACGATTACCAATGTGAAAAAGGGACTTGTTCGCAAGGAAATCCCAGACGACCAGCTTCCAGCAAACGGGACCTATTTAGTAAAGGTTTTTGCCAAAAAGGCCAGCAAAGAGGACCATATCCAACGGATGATCACGATTGAGAGGAAAGAAAACTAAATAGCAATTTTAAGAAAAGACCTTGTCTATACCAAGACATGGTCTTTTTAACAAAATCATAATAAAAGTTCATAATATTGTACCATTAGTATAATTATAATTGTTCACAAAATAGACACAAAATGAACAAAATTCCTTCACAATTTACTCTACAATAAGATTGTTGAGTAAATTCCAAATTGGAAAATACTTTAGGAAATAGTTTGTGGCATAATTCACGTAATTTCATTGACATTGACAGGGTGCTATTGTATGCTAACTAAGGGTGTAAATGATAGGGTTTTCATGTAAATAAATCTATCTAAAGATAGTATTTAGGCTATGGAATTTACTTTTTGCCCGATTGACATTCTCTCAGAGTGAGGATGTGTTATAATGCGTAAAAACAACCGCAACCCATTACAAGCTATGGCTTTAATGTCCGCAATCGTCTCCCAATTAGTAGGTTCCATTCTAATAGGTATTTTCTCAGGCAGATGGCTGGATCAGCATTGGGGTACCGAACCAATTTTCTTAATAATCGGACTGCTTATAGGTCTTGGAGCGGGTACCTATTCCATGCTTCTTTCAATCCGCCATTTCTATTCAGGAGATAAATAACTATGCCAGATTTCAGAGTAATGTTCAACAGGCAGCGCAAATGGATTTTTTACTTGTTGTCCATTTATGTTCTAGGCTGGGGCTTCACCTCGTACCAAACCATATTTCTAGGGCTGATTCTTGGGACATGCTTTAGTTATCTAAATCTTTGGATACTAGTTAGAAAGACGGAAAGCTTTGATAAAAAGGTAACAGAGGGCAAAAAGCCCAAGTCCTTAGGTTCACTTTCGAGGATGGCTGTGGCGGGAATTGCTGCGTTAATCGCATTAAGATACCCAGAGCAATTCGATATGATTAGTTTAGTGATAGGATTAATGACATCCTATATTGTCATTATGATAGATTATTTTTACCATGCATTGCATGTACATAAATGAAGCGGAAGCGAGGTGAGTTTACATGCATCATGAGGTTCCAGAGTTTAAATTTATGGGCCTTTGGTTTAACGGCGCAAATATGCTGATGATCACAGTAGCAAGTCTAATTGTTTTCCTAATTGCTGTCATTTCCACACGAAAGCTGGCAATGAAACCTACAGGGATGCAAAACTTTTTTGAATGGGTAATGGACTTTGTTAAAGGGATCATCAACAGCACGATGGATTGGAAAGATGGCGGGAGATTCCACATCCTTGGGATTACATTAATTATGTATGTTTTTGTATCCAATATGTTAGGTCTTCCATTTGCGATTGTGGTGGATGAAAAGCTATGGTGGAAATCACCAACAGCCGATCCAATCATCACTTTAACACTAGCAGTTATGGTTCTGGCGCTATCCCATTATTATGGCGTCAAGCTAAAAGGTGTCAAAGGCTATGCAGAAGGTTTCTTCAGTCCAATGAAATTCTTATTCCCATTGAAGATCATTGAAGAATTTGCCAATACGCTGACTCTTGGTCTGCGTCTATATGGTAACATTTACGCGGGTGAGTTGCTTCTATCACTATTAGCAACAGGCTTAGCACATCAAGGAATAGCTGGTACCATTGCAGCTGTGCCGCTAACATTGGTATGGCAAGGGTTCTCGATTTTCGTTGGTACGATTCAAGCTTATATTTTCACAATGTTAACAATGGTTTACTTGGCTCATAAAGTGAGTCACGACCATTAATAATACACCGTTCATTTTTATGAACAAAATAAAAAATTAATTGATGTTTTATACATTTAAGGAGGAAAAAAGTAATGACAGGATCAATTGGTGTTTTAGCAGCAGCAATCGCAATCGGTTTAGCAGCAGTAGGTGCAGGTATTGGTAACGGTCTTATCGTAGGTCGTACAGTAGAAGGTATCGCTCGTCAACCTGAACATCGTGGTTTGCTTCAAACAACTATGTTTATCGGGGTTGCGTTAGTAGAAGCATTACCGATTATCGGTGTAGTTATCGCGTTCATGGTATTAAACCGATAATAGTAGAAAAATTCCAGATGGCGATGATCAACAAATCCTCGCCATTCATTTATGTGTTTTTGCTATCGTTAAGCAACTCTTGAAAGGAGTGAACCGAGGGTGTTAACAAACAGTTTAGTATTAGCCACTGCTGCTGAAGGCGGCGGCCACATTAATACTGGAGATATTTTCTTCCAGCTTATCGTTTTTCTAGTATTGTTAGCCTTGCTCAAAAAGTTTGCATGGGGTCCATTAATGGGCATTATGAAGACGCGTGAAGAGCATATTGGTAGTGAAATTAGTGCGGCAGAAAACAGCCGTATAGAAGCAGATAAGATTTTACAAGAACAAAGAAATCTTTTAAAAGAAGCACGTAATGATGCGCAAAACTTAATCGAAAATGCCAAAAAGCAAGGTGAACTTCAACGTGAAGAAATCGTTGCGGCATCTCGTACAGAAGCTGAACGCGTAAAAGAAGCAGCAAAGCTTGAAATTGAGCAGCAAAAAGAAAAAGCTGTTGCCGCTATTCGTGAACAGGTTGCCTCTCTATCTGTATTAATTGCTTCTAAAGTAATTGAAAAGGAATTAACTGCAGCAGATCAGGAGCAACTCATTAACGAATATATTAAAGAGGCAGGAGAAGAGCGATGAGTAACTCAATGGTAGCAAAACGCTACGCGTTGGCTCTTTTCCAAATTGCGAAAGAGACTCAAGCGCTCGGAGTTATTGAAGAAGAACTTCGTGTAGTGAAGGAAGTTGTACAATACAATCCTGAATTAAAAAATATCTTAAATTCTTCTAAGCTTTCAATTGAAGAGAAAAAAGAAATCATTAAAGTATCTTTCGCAACAGTAAATGTAAATGTATTAAATACAATGTTGATCTTAATCGACCGCCACCGTGAAGACCAAATCGTTGACGTGGCAAATGAATTTTTAGAGCTGGCAAATGATGAGATGGGCATTGCCGAGGCGAAAGTTTACAGCACCCGTGAATTAACGGATGCGGAACGCGATGCAATCTCGTCTGTATTTGCAGCAAAAGTGGGCAAAAAGTCCCTAAAAATTGAAAATATCGTAGATTCCAATCTGCTTGGCGGTATCCGCCTTCGCATTGGAAATCGTATATATGACGGGTCGTTAAGAGGAAAACTCGATCGTTTAGAACGTAAATTGTTAAGCTAGATTCGAAAGATTAGGGGTGAAACTCATGAGCATCAAAGCTGAAGAAATTAGTGCCCTGATAAAAAAGCAAATTGAAAACTATCAGGCGGAAATTCAAGTGACTGATGTCGGTACAGTTATCTCAATCGGTGACGGTATCGCACGTGTTCATGGCCTCGACAATGTCATGGCTGGAGAACTTGTTGAATTTTCAAACGGCGTTATGGGTATGGCACAAAACCTTGAAGCAAATAACGTTGGTATTATCATTCTCGGACCTTTCACTGAAATCAAAGAAGGTGACGAGGTTCGCCGTACAGGACGCATCATGGAGGTTCCAGTTGGTGAGGAACTAATCGGACGCGTTGTCAACTCGCTTGGACAACCAGTAGATGGTATGGGTCCAATCAATACAACAAAAACACGCCCAGTAGAAGCAGTTGCTCCAGGCGTTATGGCTCGTAAATCCGTTCATGAGCCATTACAAACAGGTATTAAAGCAATTGACGCCCTAGTGCCAATCGGACGTGGTCAACGTGAGTTAGTTATCGGTGACCGTCAAACTGGTAAAACATCTGTTGCGATTGATACCATTATCAATCAAAAAGGTCAAAACATGGTGTGTATCTATGTTGCGATCGGACAAAAAGAATCAACCGTTCGTAACGCGGTTGAAACGCTTCGTAAATACGGTGCGTTAGAATACTCAATCGTTGTAACTGCATCTGCATCACAACCGGCTCCGTTGCTTTACCTAGCTCCATATGCGGGCGTTGCAATGGCTGAAGAGTTTATGTATGCTGGCAAACACGTATTGATCGTATATGATGATCTTTCTAAACAAGCAGCTGCCTACCGTGAGCTTTCCTTGCTGCTTCGTCGTCCTCCAGGTCGGGAAGCTTATCCAGGGGATGTTTTCTACTTGCACAGCCGCTTACTAGAGCGTGCCGCAAAAATTAACGATACACTTGGTGCTGGTTCAATCACTGCGCTTCCGTTCATTGAAACGCAAGCAGGCGACGTTTCAGCGTATATCCCAACAAACGTTATCTCAATTACTGATGGACAAATTTTCTTACAATCTGACTTATTCTTCTCCGGTGTTCGTCCGGCGATCAACGCGGGTCTTTCCGTATCACGTGTAGGTGGATCTGCACAAATCAAGGCGATGAAAAAGGTATCTGGTACCCTACGTCTTGACCTTGCATCTTACCGTGAATTAGAAGCATTTGCTCAGTTTGGATCAGACTTAGATAAAGCAACCCAAGCGAAACTTAATCGTGGTGCACGTACAGTTGAAGTTCTTAAACAAGATCTTCACAAGCCACTTTCAGTTGAGAAGCAAGTTGCAATCCTTTACGCATTAACACGCGGTTTCCTTGATGATATTCCATTAGAGGATGTCCGTCGTTTTGAATCAGAATACCTTAATTGGTTAGACCACAACCGCAAAGAGTTGTTAGACCATATTACAAAAACGAAGGACCTTCCTTCTGATGACGATATGGCTTCTGCAATCAACGCCTTCAAAAAGACGTTTGCAGTTTCCGAATAATAGGGTCTGACATTTAGAACGGTGAGAGTGTGCGGCCCCGTGAGGCGTGCCGCACGTCCTTGCCAGACATTCTTTGAAAAAGGGTGGTGAGAACCTATGGCTTCATTACGTGAGATAAAAACTCGTATTAATTCAACCAAAAAGACGAGTCAAATAACCAAAGCAATGGAAATGACCTCTGCTGCAAAGTGGAATCGTGCCGTCGTAAATGCGAAAGCATTTGTACCTTATATGGAAAAAATCCAAGAAGTAACGGCATCGATTGCAATTGGCTCAGGCGGAGTAAATCATCCCATGCTGACCAGTCGACCTGTTAAGAAAACCGGTTATATTGTTATGACTTCTGACAGCGGACTTGCTGGCGGTTTTAACAGCAACGTTCTCCGTCATGTTTATCAAACAATCCAAAGCCGTCATAAATCGAATGATGAATTCGCGATCATTGCAATCGGAAGAATGGCACGTGACTTTTTTGTCAAACGCGGCATGAATGTGGTCCTTGAATCAATTGGGATTCCAGCTCAGCCTAACTTTGCTGACATTCAAGACATTACCCGGGCAACGGTTGGAATGTTTACCGATGGAACTTTCGATGAATTATATGTCTATTACAGTCATTATGTAAGTGCCATTTCACAGGAAGTACAGGAGAAGAAGCTCCTTCCGTTATCGGACTTAGCCACTTCAAACAAACTCATTTCCTATGAATTTGAGCCGTCTGCTGAAGAAATATTAGAAGTTCTCCTGCCTCAATATGCTGAAAGTTTGATCTACGGAGCACTCTTAGACAGCAAAGCGAGTGAGCATGCTGCTCGGATGACGGCAATGAGAAATGCAACTGATAATGCTAAAGAATTAATTAATCACTATACACTAGTTTTCAACCGTGCCCGTCAAGCAGCGATCACCCAAGAAATCACGGAAATCGTTGGCGGTGCGGCAGCGCTAGAATAAAACCTTTATTTTAAAAATGAACCCGATGTAGCGGGTTTGACTAGATTTTGAGCAGGGAACGCTAGGTCCGTTCCCACTCATTTTGTTCATTATAGAACAAGACGCGTGACCACAATGAGTTCATTTTCATAAAAATGCTTGTGGTGGTTTCCGCGAGAGAGTAAGTAAGGAGGGAAAACGATGAGCAAAGGACGCGTTCTTCAGATTATGGGTCCGGTAGTTGACGTTAAGTTCGAAAGCGGTCATCTGCCTGCGATTTATAATGCGTTGAAAATTTCAAGTAAAGCGAGTAATGCATCCGAAGTTGATATCAACATTACCCTTGAAGTAGCTCTTCATTTAGGTGATGATACAGTTCGTACGATCGCGATGTCTACCACAGATGGTTTAACTCGTGGAATAGAAGTTGAAGATACTGGTAAACCGATTTCTGTACCAGTTGGTGATGTAACACTTGGGCGTGTATTTAACGTATTGGGTGAAACGATTGACCTTGCGGCTGAAATTCCTGCAAGTGAGCGCCGTGATTCGATTCACCGCGAAGCACCAACATTTGAAAACCTTTCTACTGAAGTTGAAATTCTTGAAACTGGTATTAAGGTAGTAGACCTTCTGGCACCATATATTAAAGGTGGAAAAATCGGTCTTTTCGGTGGTGCGGGTGTAGGTAAAACCGTATTAATCCAGGAATTGATCAATAACATCGCTCAAGAGCACGGTGGTATTTCGGTATTCGCCGGTGTTGGTGAGCGTACTCGTGAAGGTAATGACCTTTACCACGAGATGACTGATTCAGGCGTTATCAAGAAAACTGCGATGGTATTCGGACAAATGAACGAGCCGCCTGGCGCACGTATGCGTGTTGCTTTAACAGGTTTGACAATGTCTGAGTATTTCCGTGATGAGCAAGGACAAGACGTTCTTTTCTTCATGGATAACATTTTCCGTTTCACGCAAGCAGGTTCTGAGGTTTCTGCGCTACTTGGCCGTATGCCATCAGCGGTAGGTTACCAGCCAACTCTTGCAACTGAGATGGGTAAATTACAAGAGCGTATTACGTCTACAAACTTAGGATCAGTTACATCGATCCAAGCGATTTATGTACCAGCCGATGACTATACGGATCCGGCTCCGGCTACAACATTCGCTCACTTAGATGCAACAACAAACCTTGAGCGTAAGCTTTCTGAGATGGGTATTTATCCAGCGGTGGACCCTTTGGCTTCAACATCACGTGCATTGTCACCTGATATTGTTGGCGAGGAGCACTATAATGTAGCGCGCCAAGTACAATCAACTTTACAACGTTATAAAGAGTTACAAGATATTATCGCGATCCTTGGTATGGATGAACTAAGTGATGATGATAAGTTAACGGTACAACGTGCGCGTCGTATTCAAGTATTCTTATCTCAAAACTTCCACGTTGCTGAACAGTTTACTGGCCAGCCAGGTTCTTATGTACCTGTTAAGGAAACGGTTCGTGGTTTCAAAGAGATTCTTGAAGGCAAGTATGACCACCTTCCAGAAGATGCATTCCGTCTCGTTGGCCGTATTGAGGATGTTATTGAGAGCGCGAAACGTATGGGTGTAGAGGTCTAAACAGAGCCTGGAGGGTAAAAAATGAAGACGATTCGAGTCAGTATTGTTACTCCCGATGGCCCGGTGTATGAATCAGATGTAGAAATGGTAAGTACCAAGGCAACAAGTGGTGATTTGGGGATTTCCCCTGGCCACATGCCGTTGGTTGCCCCGCTGGAAATTACTTCTGTTCGTCTTAAAAAAGGCGGTAAAACAGATTATGTTGCAGTCAGTGGTGGAATTTTAGAGGTCCGTCCTGATCAGGTGACTATCTTAGCCCAATCAGCGGAAACTGCGTCTGAAATTGATGTTGAACGTGCCCTAAGAGCGAAGGAACGCGCGGAACAGCGTCTGAGAGACCATCAAGTCGATCATACCGATTTCAGACGTGCTGAGCTTGCCTTGCAGCGTGCCATCAATCGCCTCGGCGTATCGGATAGAAGAATGTAGTTTTTTTGAAAAAAGTAAAACCCCTCTGGCGGCTAAATGCTGCTGGAGGGGTTTTTTGTGGTTTTTGGGTGTTTGTATTTATGGCTGTGGTGTGGAGGGAGGGGGATTTTAGCGTATTCATGATGGAAAGAAGGGTACCTAGGCAGTCTTGCGACTGGCTTTTTGGTTGGTTTGAGGGTTTATTGGGGGATGGAGAGTAAATTAGGAAAAGTGGACAGTAAATATCAGGATTTATTAAAAGATGTATCTGGAAATGTTAAAGAGGGAGCAGCTCGTTCTTTTATTTGAGGAAATTAGATACCTAGCCAGTCTTGCGACTGGCCTTTTGGGTTGGTTTGAGGGTTTATTGGGGGATGGACAGTATTATAAGGAAAGTGGACAGTAAATGGTTAGAAGTGGATAGTAAATTTATAAAAGTCGACAGTAAACTAGGAGAAGTGGACGGTAAATATCAGGATTTATTAAAAGATGTATCTGGAAATGTTAAAGAGGGAGCAGCTCGTTCTTTTATTTGAGGAAATTAGATACCTAGCCAGTCTTGCGACTGGCTTTTTGGGTTGGTTTGATGGTTTATTGGGGGATGGACAGTATTATAAGGAAAGTGGACAGTAAATGGTTAGAAGTGGATAGTAAATTTATAAAAGTCGACAGTAAACTAGGAGAAGTGGACGGTAAATATGAGGTTTTATTGAAAGTGGTATTTGGAAAGGCCGATGAAGGAGGGTTATTTCTATAATTGGGGTAAATTAGTAAGTTGGGCCAATCTTGCGATTGGCTTTTTGGTTTGGTTTGAGGGTGTATTGGGGAAGTGGACAGTAAATATGAGGTTTTATTGAAAGTGTGGTATTTGGAAAGGGTTATGAGGGAGAGTTATTTCTATAATTGTGGGAAATTAGTTAGGTGTGTCAGTCTTGCGATTGGCTTTTTAGCGGGAGCTAAGACTTGATCCGGAAAATAGCATGAAAAGTTTAGGAGTGAATATGATTGTAGAGGGGACATGTTTACATTAATGTGAGGTTGAGTTTTGTTTGGTTTGTTTATTACTTTTTTAGAAAAATATAAGTTTGTCTAAAAAAAGAGATATTCGATGTATTTTTAATGACAAAACTCACTGACATTATACACATTTTGTTGTTAAATAGAGGTTGTTGTCGAATTATTAGGTAGGTTATTGGGGTCTTGCGAACCCTTTATGCACGTCATCTTCCGCTAACGCTCCAGATCACGTGCGCTAAAGCATGTCCTTTTAATCTAGTGTCGGGTTCGCTCTTGCGTCATCTCTGAAGTAATTCAAGATGTGTTTCTGTGAGATCACGCAAACGCTCAGGGGAGGGGACTTCATGTCGACGACTTAGTTCAGGTAAATTGTAATTCTACCCGCCGGATGCTAGCACATCCTGCGCTTCAGCTATCGCTGAAGCTTGCAAAATTCCTGATTGAAAGTCTCTTTTGAGAGCGAGCTCTCAAGAGCCTTTTAATCAGGAATTTCGCGGCGGATAGAATTCCAATTATTATGAATTCGGCTTGTCGACATGGGTTTGTAACAATGCTATAATGAATTCGGTTACAATATTCATTAGTATGAAAATTTACAACATTGGAGGGGATAGACATGGAACTTCTAAATGTATATCAGAATAATTATCTGATCGTCTTTGCGTTTCTATGTCTTGGGGTGCTGCTGCCTGTGGTGGCTTTATATTTAGGTAAGCTTCTGCGGCCGCATAAACCGAGCGAAGCGAAGTATACCACATATGAGAGCGGTATTGAGCCTTTTCACGATTCCCGTGTACAGTTCAATGTCCGCTATTATATTTTTGCCCTGATGTTTGTTATTTTTGATGTAGAAACCGTGTTTTTATATCCGTGGGCGGTGGCTTATGATAAACTGGGGATTTTTGCACTAATCGAGATGTTGATTTTCGTTATTATGTTATTAATTGGCCTTGTGTATGCCTGGAAAAAGAAGGTGCTACGATGGAATTAAAACTAGATGGCATTTCACAACAAGAAATGTCCGAGTTACAGCGAAATGTATTTATGACTACGCTAGAGCAAATTAAAGCTTGGGCTCGAAGCAGTTCGATCTACCCGGTGACATTTGGTCTGGCTTGTTGTGCGATTGAGATGATGGGTGTAGGCGGAGCGAATTATGATTTGGATCGTTCGGGTTCCTTTTTCCGTACATCACCACGCCAGTCGGATTGTATGATTGTGTCTGGAACGGTGACGAAGAAGATGGCACCAATTTTACGAAGATTATATGACCAAATGCCTGAACCGAAATGGGTCATTGCGATGGGTTCTTGTGCGACAGCAGGTGGGCCGTATGTAAAGTCTTATTCCGTCGTTAAAGGAGTCGATCAAATCGTTCCTGTCGATGTGTATATACCTGGATGCCCTCCAAACCCAGCCGCTTTAATTTATGGAATCAATAAATTAAAGGAAAAGATTCGTTATGAGGCGAAGACTGGGAAGAAGGTGATCTAACCGATGAGTGGGGATAAAGATCTTGATCAGTTAAAAAAGGAAGCCGTTGAAAAGGCCAAAGCTGCAGCGGCGGCGAAACGGGCGGCGAAGGCCGCAGGGGAAGCCTCACCAACTCCGAAGCAGGAGGAAAAACCGGTGGAACCAGTTAAGGCCGAAGCACCAGAGCCAGTACCGGCAATAGACGGCGACGATCTAGCGAAGAAAAAGGCGGCGGCGGTAGCGAAAGCGAAGGCGGCAGCAGCGGCAAAGCGAAAAGCGATGGAGCTTGCTGGCGGTACAGCCCCAGCCGAGGAATCTGCGCCAGCTGATACGCCGGCACCACCAGCAGCTGAAGCTTCGGCTTCAGACGACAGTGACGATTTAGCAAAGAAAAAGGCAGCAGCGGTAGCGAAAGCGAAAGCGGCGGCCGCAGCGAAGAAAAAAGCGATGGAACTAGCTGGCGGAGCAGCCCCAGCAGCTGAATCCGAGGCAGGCGATAACGCCGCAGTCGGCGACGATGCTAAGGCAAAAGCGGCAGCAGCGGCCAAGGCAAAAGCAGTGGCGGCAGCAAAGGCAAAGGCAGCAGCGGCGGCAAAAGCTAAAGCGGCAGGAGCAGGAACCGACTCAGTCGCACCAGCAGGCGGCGATGACGAAAAAGCAAAAGCGATTGCGGCGGCTAAAGCAAAGGCAAAAGCAGCGGCAGCAGCCAAGGCGAAAGCGGCAGCGGGCGGAAAAGTCGACGAGACAGCGGCACCGACAGCCGAAACGAAGCCATCACCAAACCAGCCATACCTCGATAAGTATGTGAAGGTGATTACCGAACATCTGGGACCAGATGTTTTAGCAGATTCTTATATTAATAAACTATCTAAGGACGTTCCAACCCTCGTGGCGAAGCGTGATACATATTACAAAGTAGCTCAATTTTTAAAATACAACGAGCTCTTAGGGTTCGATTATTTATCAGAGCTTCATGGGACAGACTTTGAAACACATATGGAAGTTTATGTTCACTTGTACTCATACAAAAACCGTCAGTCCGTCGCCCTAAAAGTGAAGATTGACCGCAGCGAACCAACAATCGAGTCCTTGCAGCCGCTTTGGGCAGGCGCAGAATGGCCTGAATGTGAAGCCTATGATTTACTAGGAATCAAGTTTCCAGGACATCCAGACTTACGGCGCATCTTGCTGGGCGAAGATTGGGTTGGCCATCCACTGCGAAAAGATTACGAGCCGTACGACGTGGAGGTGTAACCAATGATCAGAACAGAAGAAATGATATTAAACGTCGGTCCTCAGCATCCAAGTACGCACGGAGTGTTCCGGCTGGTTGTTAAAATTGATGGGGAAATCATTACCGAAGCGAAACCTGTCATCGGGTACTTACACCGCGGAACAGAAAAGTTAGCTGAAGACCTGCAATATACGCAGATTATTCCTTACACCGACCGAATGGACTATTTGTCCTCGATGACCAATAACTACATCCTCTGTCATGCCGTCGAAACGATGATGGGGATTGAAATTCCTGAACGAGCTGATTTCTTACGTGTGATTGCGATGGAATTGAACCGGATTGCCAGCCACCTTGTTGCCTGGGGTACGTATATCCTTGACTTAGGTGCAACAAGTCCGTTCATCTACGCCTTCCGTGACCGCGAAATGATTATTAATATGCTCAACGAATTATCGGGGGCCCGCTTGACCTTCAACTATATGCGCGTTGGCGGCGTGAAGTGGGATGCACCTGAAGGCTGGATTGAAAAAGTAGGCAGCTTTGTACCATATCTGCGCGGCCAGCTGAAAGGCTATCACGAGCTTGTCAGTGGAAATGAAATCTTCCTCGACCGGGTCAAAGGCGTCGGCAAGTATACAAAAGAAGAGGCGCTTCAATATTCACTGAGCGGACCAAACCTGCGCAGTACGGGCGTGAAATGGGATCTTCGTAAAGATGAGCCTTATTCCGTTTACAACCGTTTTACCTTTGATGTACCAACCTCAGAAGACGGCGATTGCTTAGCTCGCTACCATTTGCGTTTGGCGGAGATTGAAGAATCCTTGAAAATCCTTGAACAAGCCGTGGAACAATTCCCTGGTAAAGGTCCCATTATGGCGAAAGTACCAAAAATCATTAAGGCACCTAAAGGCGAAGCCTTTGTCCGCATTGAATCACCGCGCGGAGAGATTGGCTGCTATATTTACAGCGACGGCAAAAAAGAGCCGTACCGCTTAAAGTTTAGAAGACCATCCTTCTATAACCTGCAAATTCTCCCGAAACTTTTAAAGGGTGAAAACATTGCAAACATGATTGCTATTTTAGGGGCAGTTGATATTGTCCTTGGGGAGGTTGACGGCTAATGATAGAAGAATTGCTCCAGTCAAGTCCGGGTTGGGCTAACTTTGGAATTTTCCTTTTACTCGGCGCTGTCTTGCTTTTAATCGTATTAGGATTTGTTACCTACGGAATTTTAGCAGAGCGGAAAGTCTTAGGCTACATGCAGCTGCGCCATGGTCCAAACCAGGTCGGCGGTAAATGGGGACTATTACAAACCGTCGCAGACGTCCTCAAGCTGTTACTAAAAGAGGACATCATTCCAAAGGCAGCCGACAAGCCATTATTTATCATTGCACCAGTTATCGCCTTCGCGCCATCCTTTATGGTCCTGGCGACAATGCCGTTCACAGACGCCTTTCAGTTTGCTGACATTGGTGTCGGGTTACTCTATTATATAGCCGTTAGCGGATTAACCACCTTTGGCATGCTCCTTGGCGGCTGGGCATCAAATAACAAGTACGCCCTCTTAGGAGGAATGCGTGCTTCAGCCCAAATGATTTCCTACGAAATCCCGTTAGTCATGTCCGTCCTAGGCGTCATCCTTTTATCAGGAAGTTTAAACCTAAATGATATAGTCGAAGCACAAAAACATGGCTGGTTCATACTCTTACAGCCAATCGGCTTCATCGTCTTTTTCATTGCATCAATCGCCGAATTAAATCGGACACCATTCGACCTGCCGGAGTCGGAAAATGAACTAGTTGCTGGATACCACGTAGAATATTCCGGATTCCGCTGGGCCTTCTTTATGCTCGCTGAATATGTGTACTTATTCGCAATGTCCGCACTCATTACCGTCGTCTTCCTTGGCGGATGGCTGGCACCAATCAGCTTCCTGGACTTCATCCCAGGCGCCGTCTGGTTCGCACTTAAATTCAGCGTCGTCGTCTTTGTCTACATCTGGCTGCGGGCCACACTACCACGTTTCCGCGCCGACAAACTCATGGAATTTGGCTGGAAAGTACTATTGCCAATCGCACTAGCAAACATATTTCTAACAGCCTTAGTTAAATCTTTATTCTTTTAAAAAAGCTGTGTTTAAAGGTCAGTATTGATTTTTATAACCAAGTTGATTAAAGCGCAAATCAACAGCCAAGTTTAACACAACGTAAATAAAGGAAACCATCTTTAAAATGTAAAAGGGGTGAAAAACGTGCTTGGATTAGCAAAAGGCTTGAAATATACCCTAAAAAACTTGACCAAAGAAAAGGTTACGTATGATTATCCTAACAAGCCGCTTCCACTGCCAGACCGGTTCCGCGGTATTCAAAAGTTTTATCCGGAAAAATGTATTGTTTGTAATCAGTGCATGAACATCTGTCCGACGGATTGTATTAATTTAACGGGTAAAAAGCATCCGGACCCAACGAAAAAAGGGAAAATCATTGATACCTATGATATTAACTTTGAAATTTGCATCCTTTGTGACTTATGTACGGAGGTATGCCCGACCGAAGCGATTATCATGACCAATAACTTCGAGCTCGCTGAATACAGCCGTGACATGTTATTTAAAAACCTAGAATGGTTAGATGAAAACGATGAAAACATACGGCAGGTGAATAAACCATGACCTTTTCCGGCGAATTCCTCGCTTTTATGGGACTCGCACTTGTCGCCATTATTGGCGGTGTGCTTCTTTTAAACCTTACCAAGGTGGTTCATATGGTCGTTTCACTGATCTTCACCTTTGTCGCAATCGCTGGAATTTACGTGCTGCTGTCAGCCGAATTTGTGGCAGCTGTGCAAATCTTAATCTATTCAGGTGCGATTACCATCATCATGCTGTTTGGAATCATGTTAACAAAGCATAATGATGAACATGAGCCACAAACCGGCAAATGGAGAAAAATCCTCGTCTTCTTAGGGATTCTCGGCTTTGCATTTGCTGTTTACATTGGCATTTACAATTTCAATATCGCACAGGTTCCGACCACCTTGCATGAAAACAACACGATGCAAATCGGTAAAGCACTTTACTCAAAATACATCATTCCGTTTGAGTTAACGTCTGTTTTACTACTGGTTGCCCTTGTTGGTTCGATTATCTTAGCGAAAAATGAGAAGAAGGAGGCGGACGACCAATGAGTTCTGTTCCCGCTTCAGCCTTCCTGGCACTTGCACTGATCTTGTTTTGCATCGGTTTATACGGTGCACTTACCAAAAGAAACACCGTGATTGTCCTGATTTCGATTGAATTAATGCTGAACGCGGTCAATATTAATCTTGTAACCTTCAGCAAATATGGAATGGCGCCATCCATTACCGGCCAAATCTTCGCCCTGTTCGCGATCAGCGTCGCAGCAGCCGAAGCAGCTGTCGGTCTAGCCATATTAATCTCACTCTACCGCGCCAAAAAGACCGTCAACATCGACGAAATGGACACAATGAAAAACTAAAAAAAATTGGGTGTCAGGCACCACGAAAAGACACTTCGCCATTTTGTCCACGGTGGACGGACACTGAAACTTTGTGTTTGGTTGTCCACTGTACGCGGACATTTATGTGGATTTGTCCAGGAAGGGTGTCAGGCACCAGATAAAAATAACTTTCGACAAAACTCGGGTGGTGACAGTCACCGCCCGTGTCTAAGGGGATAGTGATAATGATGGAGAATGCATGGCTCATACCGCTTTTCCCGCTATTATCGTTTTTGATCCTTCTTCTTTTCGGGAAGCGACTGAAAGAGGCGAGTGCGTATGTGGGGATTCTGCTCACATTGGCATCGCTTGTCTACTCGATTTTGGTATTATTCGAGCGCTTTTCTGAGCCAACCTATGTTACGAAATTTGACTGGCTCACGATAGGAGATATGCATCTAACAGCGGGCTTTGAAGTGAATCAATTAAATGCATTAATGCTGTTTATCGTATCGCTCGTAAGTTTCTTAGTACATACCTACTCCAAAGGTTATATGCAAGGGGACGAGCGGTTTCCAGTATTCTATGCCTATTTAGGACTCTTTACGTTTGCAATGCTTGGTCTGGTGATTTCACCAAACTTACTGCAAACCTATATTTTCTGGGAGCTTGTCGGTGTCGGTTCCTTCCTATTAATCGGTTTTTATTTTTACAAGGACGAAGCAAAGGCGGCCGCGAAAAAAGCGTTCATTATGACCCGGATCGGGGACGTAGGCTTATTTATCGGCATGATTCTGCTATTCTGGGAAACCAAAAGCTTTGAATATAGTGAAATTTTCGCTGCTGTTGATGCCGGTGCGGTGTCAGGCACCATGATTACCTTAACTGCCATCCTTATTTTCATCGGGGCGGTGGGAAAGTCGGGTCAGTTCCCGCTTCACACTTGGCTTCCGGATGCGATGGAAGGTCCGACGCCTGTTTCGGCCTTAATCCACGCGGCGACGATGGTTGCTGCCGGTGTTTATTTGGTAGCGGCACTATTTCCACTGTTCGCAGCAAGCAAAACAGCGCTCCTTACGATCGCCGTCATTGGCGCATTTACCGCGATTTTTGCGGCAAGTATTGGTCTTGTGCAAACTGATATCAAACGCGTACTCGCGTATTCAACGGTCTCACAGCTTGGCTACATGATGCTCGCCTTAGGGTCTGCCGGTTATGTTGCTGGGGTATTCCACCTGATGACACACGCATTCTTCAAGGCGCTATTATTCTTAGCCGCCGGCTCCGTCATTCATGCGGTACATACTCAGAACATCGAAGAAATGGGCGGACTTTGGAAAAAGCTCAAACTAACCGGACCGCTTTTCTTAATTGGAACACTCGCGATCAGCGGTGTCCCAGGGCTTTCCGGATTCTTCTCCAAAGATGAAATTTTAGTTGCGGCCTGGGAAGGCGGACATCCATTCCTCTTCTTACTCGCACTTGCGGCCGCATTTATGACAGCTTTCTATATGTTCCGCTTGTTCTTCATGGTATTTACCGGTGAAGCACGCGGAGAACAAAAGCATGTGCACGAATCACCAGCGAACATGACTTACCCGATGATTCTCCTCGGTGTGCTGGCGATTGTTGCTGGTTATGTCAATACACCTTGGTTTGGAACGTTCCTTGGCGACTGGCTTGTCGATGGCAACGAAGCGCTCGCACACCATGGTCACGTCGAAGGTCCAGGCTGGATCATGATTGCCGCAACGGTTGTTTCCTTAGCGGGAATTTACCTTGCATACTTGATGTACAGCAAGCGGTCTGTGGCCCGCAACTGGTTAAGCGGCACAGGGGATACATTACACACGATTTTAACGAACAAATATTACGTCGACGAGTTCTATCAACTGACGGTCGTCGCATTCACCAAAGGACTCAGCTACTTTTTACGGTTCATTGATGTCTTCCTTGTCGGAGGACTCGTCAAGGGCGTAGTTGGGATTGTCCAAGGTCTTGGGGCAGCAGGTTCGAAGCTGCAAACCGGACAGGTTCAAACGTACGGCGCGGTCGCCTTTATTGGGTTAGCGGTACTCGTTGTCATCTTTGCATTAACAGGGGGGTACTTACGATGAATTTAACATTTGTTCTTTCAATCCTAGTATTCTCCCCTTTACTAGGTATCGTGGTTTTGGCTTTTATGCCTAAAACGGAAGAAAAAGCGATTAAAGCGGTAGGCTTTCTAGCCACACTGCCGGCCTTACTGTTGGCAATCGCGGCTTATCTGCATTATCAATTTGGCAAGGATTTGGCGGACTTTACCGTATCCGTCCCGTGGATTCAATTCCGCGGCATTGCAGGCATCGAAGAGCCAGTTTTCTCGGTGTACTATGAACTTGCCTTGAGCGGCTTTCAACTCTTGCTGGTCGTCCTCACAGCGGTCGTAGCGACGCTGTCAGCGATTGCGGCGGCAAAGTTTGTGAAAAAAGAATGGAAAGGCTATTTTATGCTCTTCCTTCTGTTAGAAATCGGAATGCTCGGCGTGTTTACCGCCGAAAACTTAATTCTGTTCTTCATCTTCTTTGAAATCACCTTAATCCCGACCTTCTTCTTAATTGGAAAATGGGGTTATTTTGAAAAAGAAAAGGCAGCTTACAGCTTCTTAATTTATAACGGCTTAGGGTCAGCCGTACTGCTTATCGTGATCATGATTCTGTTTGCAAAAACAGGCACAACAAACATTGATACGTTAGTCCAAATGGTGGCTGATCCAAATGCGCCGCTGTCTGGCGACTTGAAGCTTGGCTTGTTCATTTCCTTATTGATCGCGTTTGGGGTAAAATTACCGATTTTCCCATTACACAGCTGGATGCTGAAGGTACACGTTCAAGCGCCGCCATCTGTTGTTATGATCCACTCAGGGATTCTCCTGAAAATCGGTGCGTACGGATTAATCCGTTTTGGGATGGGTATTTTTCCCGAGCAATTTAAGACACTTGCGACACTGATTGCTGTCCTTGGAGTGATTAATCTCCTTTACGGGGCGTTTCTAGCGTTCATTCAAACAGATTTTAAAATGGTTTTGGCTTATTCATCCATTTCTCATATGGGAATTGTGTTAATCGGACTTGCGGCGATGAATGAGGCTGGGGTTCAAGGGGCGATTTTCCAAGTGATTTCGCACGGATTGATTTCCGCGCTGTTGTTCTTCTTGGTGGGCATCCTTTATGAACGCACCGGTACATCGCTGATTGAGAATCTGGGCGGAATGGCGAAGGGCATGCCGATTGCAGCGGGCTTCTTGTTGGCTGCAGGGATGGCGTCGCTTGGCTTGCCAGGGATGTCTGGATTTGTCAGTGAGTTTATGGCGTTCCTCGGTCTTTTCAAAGAAATGCCGTGGATTGCCGCAGTTGGTACGATCGGGATTATCATGACGGCGGCTTACTTGCTTCGCGCGGTGTTAGGGATCACGTACGGCAAGTCACATCGTGAATTTACCGGCATCCTCGATCTTAAAGGCGTGGAATTCATGCCGGTGGTTATTTTGATGCTGTTAATCGTTTTAATTGGTGTTTTCCCAAGTGTCCTCAGCGCACCGCTACAAACTACACTTGAAACGATCATGCTAGGGATAGGAGGGTGATGAAGGATGAGTCTTGAGACCTTGCAGCAAATCAATTGGAGTGCCATGACGCCAGAGTTCATCATCCTTGGTGTATCTGCACTTCTTACACTTTTAGATTTATTTATGCCGAAAAATATGGATCGAAAAATTCTCGGCTGGATCGGGATTGCGGCCATTTTTGCAGCGATCGTTTCTGTGCTTGGCATGGTCGGCGGACCAGTGACGTCGATTTTGGAGAATTCATTCCGTTTAGATAGTTTCGCGATGGCCTTTAAATTATTGCTTCTTGCGGGTGCAGGTCTGGTCATGTTCTTGGCCATCAGCTATGAGCCGAAAGAAGGCTTGGAAGAATATCGCGGCGAGTTTTATTACTTGTTCTTATCGGCCTTGCTCGGTGCGATGATTATGACATCCAGCGGCGATCTAATTACGCTGTTTATCGGCTTGGAATTGTTAACTGTTTCTTCTTATATTTTAGCGGGGATCCGCAAGTATCATTTAGAGTCTAACGAATCAGCGATGAAATACGTCATCAATGGCGGAATTTCAACTGCGATTACGTTGTTTGGGATGAGCTATATCTATGGCTTAACAGGCTCAACCAACTTGCTCGACATTGCCGGCCGGTTGTCCACGGTTACGGATGGCCAGCAAGCGTACTTGTTAACCTTGGCATTTTTGATGGTTTTTGTTGGATTAGCCTTTAAACTGGGTGCGGCTCCGTTCCATATGTGGGCACCTGATGTTTACCAAGGGGCGCCAACGCCGGTTACTGCTTTTCTAAGTGTGGTTTCGAAGACAGCGGGCTTTGTGATTGTGCTCCGCATTTTGTTAACAGTATTTGGTTCGGCTGCATCGGTTGGAAATTCACAAATGCCGATTTTGCTAGAGATGCAGGACTATATCGCCTTTATCGCTGGGGCAACTATGATTATTGGTAACGTGATCGCTTTAAAGCAGTCGAACATAAAACGAATGTTTGCTTACTCAAGTATCGCTCATGCCGGCTATATTTTAGTGGCGTTAACATCTTTGAGCTCGAATATGTTTTATTCAATCTGGTTTTACCTGCTCGCTTACTTATTCATGAACCTTGGCGCGTTTGCGGTCATCCAGGTGGTTAGCGAAAAAACAGGCTCAACGAAGATTGCGGATTTTGCTGGATTGTATCGCCGCTCGCCGGTGCTTTCAGTCGTGATGGGCTTACTGCTTGTTTCGTTGGCAGGTTTCCCAGGTACAGCTGGTTTCATCGGAAAATTAAACATCTTTATCGGGGCATTTTATGGTACGCCACATTATGTGCTTGCGTCGATTATGATCGCGACGACGGTCGTCTCATATTTCTATTATTTCGGCATAATGACGCAAATGTTCTTCCGTCCGGCAAGCGATGACAGCAAGTTCAATCTTCCATTCGGGATTATTGTTGTCTTGATTGTTGCGGTGGTTGGTTCAGTACTGTTTGGTGTAATGCCGAATATCGCTTTAGATTTTATGCAAAATAACCTTGATATCTTAGCAGACTTTTTCAGCTAGTCGTTAAGGGAGATTTTTACTGGCAACTTTGGGGAAGGCAGCCGGTCAAATTAAAGGGGTTTTATACAGGAAGAAGAGGAGGTTGGGGAACCTCTTCTTTTTTATTTTTGGCGCGTTAACATAGCCCATATGTTATATCAAAATGGCTGCAAACAACGTATTCGTTTTTGCGGTATCTTCGGCTGCAGTGCCTGTTTCTTCAGTAACGTAAACAGCATGATTGTGATCTTTACCGATTAACCTACAATGTTTTTTTTTCTCCTCTTATTTAAAATTTGTATGTCTTATAAAAAAATAAAAGTATGACAGTTTTACTAGGTTAGTATAATGATAGGAAACAAAAAGGAACTTTCCTTTTGTTTCCTATCCCTCATCATAATGAAGAAAAGTTGTATCAACCGACCAGATAAAGCAATAAAAATTCGCCTTCGATTCGAGTCATAGGAAGGTGAATTTTTTTTAAAAGATAGAAAATGTGTTTATTTTTAAAATATGGGTACAAAAGGAAACTTTTCTGACCTTCTTTGTGATAGAATAATCATTGTGTGAAAAAAGGAGGTTACCGAGTGATAAATGATTTTGGGCAAATTGCCGTGTTAAGTATCCTGTCTCATTTAATTTTTATAACGATTTCCTGGTGGGCCCTACAAGCAATCCGTTTAGAAAAATTGCTGAAACCCAACCATGTATTTCAGGCGCGCTTACTTTACATATTATTAGCAATTTTCGTCGGATCATCTGTTAGTAACTTTTTCCTTGATTATCTCCAATGGTCTAGACAACTACCTTTGATCATGCAAAATATTCAATTGGTAAAAATTTAGGTCTTCGTACATGTTCCAATTTGTTAATAAATTGAGTACAATCGTCTTTATGTGGAAAAATAACTTCAAATGAACTGTCATAGAGTTTGGAACTTGTCTAAAAGTGACGACATTTCCCAAGTATGCTACTCCTCTACCTGGTAACAATGGTAATGAGGGGGAGTAGAGATGAAGAGAAATAGTAAGATCCTTTTGAGCGTGATAACAATCATCAGTTTAATCCTGGTTGTTATTGGGAACCAAACTGAAGCAAACGGTGGCGGAATCGGCTCCATTTTTCAAAAAGAAATGGACTTAACGAAAATCGGCTCTATTTTACAAGCCGAAGATATTTTGCTCGATGATTGGACTTTTTATGCAAGAGAGCATGTGGATAGCCTAAAAAGTGAGCAGGAAGTTAAGGAATATGCTAAAGAGCTTCAAAAGAAGTTTCCTGATTGGGAATGGTCTGTAAAAAGTACCAGCGAAAAATGGGAAGTAACGGCAGTATCTCCAACGACTAAACACCACATAGAAAAGCTTCAAATATTGGCAACCCACACAAAACAACCGGTTAATGCGTATATAGTATATAGTATCAGTGGTAAAGAGTGGAACAAGTCTACTGAGGCCTATTTCACGACCCGTCAATTTAAATCTAGGCTGTCTGACATATTTCGAGGGAAACCAACAATTTTCTCTTGTATGAAAGGTACGGTCGGTGATAAGATGAATACGGCTTTACCCAAGACAGCGAATCATTTGCTGTCCGTATTTAAGGCAAAAGAAATCGAAGCGTTAAAAGAGGAGACATTCATGTCTGTTTCGGCGAACTCGCCGATGTTTAAAGGCTCCATAGATGATCAAAGAGATAACATGAATTTACAAATTGGTATACGCTCCGAAGGATTGGGCGGTAAGACTACCATCGTAGTTGGCACACCAATCATTACGATTGAATATTAATATAGAGAAAATGGACGCGGAGGGGAATACTCTTGGAAAAGATTATCGTCCGCGGCGGAAAAAGGCTTGATGGAACTGTTAAAGTAGAAGGCGCAAAAAATGCTGTCTTGCCTGTACTCGCTGCAACATTATTAGCAAGTGACGGAAAAAGTGTAATTCGTGATGTACCTACACTCTCCGATGTATACACAATTAATGAAGTTTTACGCAACTTAAACGCTGAAGTGTCGTTTGAAAACAATACAGTCGTAGTAGATGCATCCAGAGTGTTAAAGGATGAGGCGCCGTTCGAATATGTTCGAAAGATGCGCGCGTCTGTGCTTGTCATGGGATCATTACTCGCTCGAAATGGCCGTGCACGTGTGGCCCTGCCGGGTGGCTGTGCTATTGGATCCCGTCCTATCGATCAGCATCTCAAAGGCTTTGAAGCCATGGGAGCGTCAGTGAAGGTAGGAAACGGTTTTATTGAAGCGGAAGTTAATGGCCGCTTAAAAGGTGCAAAGATTTATTTGGATTTCCCAAGTGTTGGGGCTACCGAAAACATTATGATGGCTGCAACTCTTGCGGTTGGTACGACCATTATTGAGAACGTGGCAAAAGAACCAGAAATCGTTGACCTTGCAAACTTCTTGAATAAAATGGGCGCTAAGGTTCGCGGCGCTGGCACTGGGACCCTTCGTATTGAAGGTGTGGACGTGTTATTTGGCGCAGAACACCATATTATTCCTGACCGAATCGAAGCGGGAACCTTTATGGTGGCTGCCGCAATCACTGGCGGAAATGTATTGGTAAAAGGCGCAGTTCCTGAACATTTATCTTCTTTGATTGCAAAAATGGTTGAAATGGGTATCACAATCCGTGAGGAAGTAGATGGCGTTCGTGTCATCGGAACCGATCGTTTGAAGGCTGTTGACATCAAAACGATGCCGCATCCAGGTTTCCCAACCGATATGCAATCACAAATGATGGCTTTATTGCTTCGCGCAAACGGCACCTCGATGATTACAGAAACTGTGTTCGAAAACCGTTTTATGCATGTTGAGGAATTCCGCCGCATGAATGCCGACATCAAAATTGAAGGCCGTTCTGTTATTTTAAATGGTTCTTCCAATTTACAAGGTGCGGAAGTATCTGCAACAGATCTACGTGCCGCTGCCGCATTAATTTTGACTGGTTTAGTTTCTGAAGGCATGACACGCGTGACCGAGTTGAAACACTTAGACCGCGGCTACGTGGATTTCCACGGCAAGCTAGCAAGCCTAGGAGCCGACATCGAGCGTGTTACAGAAGCAGACGAAATATTCACAGAAGTCCAAGACTACGTATCGGATATGAACGCTTAGTTTGGATCTTAGATCTTAGATCTTAGATCGTGTAACTTGTATCGGATTGTTAGGCGATGCTTAACCAAATTCCTACAGCCAATAAAAGCAAACGCAAAACAACGGGCCCTGATGTAGAATCAGGGCCTTATTTATATTTTCCGGGAATCGTGGCGTGGTGCGTGTGTGTAGTGTGTGGTGCGTGTGGTGTGGACGTTTGTGTTTCTTTGGTGCCTGACACCATAGAAGGACATTTGTGTTTGAATGGTGCCTGACACCAATAAAAGACATTTGTCCACGAGCGGTGCCTGGCACCCGTTTCATTATTTATATAAAAAATCCGTAATAAATGCTTGTCCGCCTCCATATGTATTAATTGAGACGCAACCCGCCTGTGCTGTAGGCGGGGTTGTGAATTTGCAAACTGGAGGCACTATCATGATAAAAATCAAACCTTTCGTCGTACTAGCAGCAGTCCTCATTGCCTTGACATTAATTATTCCCGCAGTGCTTGTGTTACCGTTTTCGGATGAGCATCGGGCGAGTGGAAAGTTAGGGGAGGATTTAACCAAGACCCCGGCCAAAGAAACCAAAGCGGTGCCCACTTCTTCCGATCCGGCCGTCGAAGTTGCGGTGTTCCGTACCTCAAAATCCCAAATTGAGAATGTACCATTAGAAGATTACCTCGTTGGTGTGGTAGCAGCTGAGATGCCGACAGAGTTTAAGGAAGAAGCCCTGAAGGCCCAGGCACTAACAGCGAGAACATATATCGTGAAAAGGTTACTAAGTAAGGATACGCTCGGCGTCCCTAAAGGTGCGCAGGTAACGGACACCCAAATCCATCAGGTTTACATGAATGATGATGAACTAAGAAGGGAATGGGGAATGGAGTATGACGCGAAAAGGAAGAAGATTTTAAACGCTGTTCGGGCAACGGCTGGGCAAATTTTGGCCTATGATGGCGAGCCAATTGATGCATTGTTCTTCTCCACGAGTAATGGATATACGGAAAACTCGGAAGATTATTGGGCAGGCAACATCCCATACTTAAGAAGTGTATCCAGTCCATGGGATAAAAATTCCCCGAAATTTAACAGTCAAAAAGTTATGACGGTTCATCAGTTTGAGGCACGGCTTGGAGTGAAGCTCGGTTCGGGGTCGACGATTGGAAAAATTGTCGATCGGACAGAGGGGAAACGTGTCGGCAAGGTTGATTTTAATGGAAAGGTTTTGAGCGGGCGCGATATCCGCGATAAACTGAATCTGCGGTCATCTGACTTTGCCTGGAAGCGTAAGGGCGATAATATTGTAATTTCCACCAAAGGATTCGGGCATGGCGTCGGAATGAGCCAATACGGGGCTAACGGAATGGCAATGGAAGGAAAGAATTATAAGGAAATTGTGAAGCATTATTATCAAGGAGTCGAGATTACGTCGGCGGATCAAATGCTAGATACGGTTACTGCGAAGAAATGAATAAGTGGGGAGCCAGGCGGGAGAGATGCCTGGCTTTTTTTGATGGATTTTAGGTGTGAGGTTTTGAAGTTGGGTGGGTTCGACAGTAAAAGTGGACAGTAAACCTTGGGAGGTGGACAGTAAAGGTTAGAAAGCCGACAGTAAATCCTTGGAACCGGACAGAACACTGTTCAAAGTGGACATTAAACCAGCTTTTCATAGAAACGGGAAGAAATAATTTCCAAAGTAGTGTCCATTTTTGCAGGAATTTGCGGAGGAAGAAAAAAGTATAGAAAAAAGGAAAGGAATGATGCATTTGTTTTGTAAAGAGTGCACGATGTCATTAAGAATCCAGAAACTAGAAATTATCCTTCAAGGTGGGAGGCTGCCATACAACCATCCGATTTATCCTGAAGTAGTGGCGGAATATAAAAGTAGGATGGCTGGCTATCGGGGGGAAAAGTCCCTGGTCTTTCACCTAAGCATGCTTCCCGATGAAAAATACTACATTTTCCATGGTATACGACTATTATATCAAGGTTACTATTTTCAAATTGATTACCTAATCCTTTGTTCAGCATTTGCCTTAGTTCTTGAAGTGAAAAATATTAGCGGGGAGTTGAAATTTGAAAAAGACTTTAACCAGACTACTTGTAAAAAGAACGGGAATGAGGAAAGAATCAAAAACCCTGTATTACAAGCAAAGCTCCAGGCGAAGAAACTGAAAGGATGGCTAAAAGAGCATAATTGTACAGCAATACCAATCCATTATCTTGTTGTAAACAGTAATGAAAAAACCACGATCACGTCATCCTCGGGAAACGAACAGATCACTCGGCATATTTGCAATAGTGAGGATTTAATAGACAAAATAGATCAAATAGCAAATTTTAATAAGGAGGAGAAATTAGATAGTAAAGAGATGAAAAGAATAAAACGGCTTCTCCTCCCAAAACACACTCCCGAAAATCCAGATATTCTTAAACAATTCAACCTATCTCCATCAGAACTCCTCCCGGGCGTAAAATGTCCCATATGTAGCTATGTACCTATGAACTTACACTATGGAACATGGTGCTGTCCAAAATGTAAACTGAAATCCAAAACCGCCCATATACCAACAATCAACGATTATTTTCTGCTGGTAAAGCCTTCAATCACGAATGCGGAGCTGCGGGAGCTCCTTCAAATTGGTTCGACTAGTATCGCAAGTAAATTCTTAACTTCCATGAACTTACTTTTTACAGGAACATATAGAAACCGGGTCTATCATCACCCACCTAACAATCTAAAATAACCACCGCAAAAGTTGCAGTGGCTACACACGCCCCAGCACCTTCCTAAGCCGCGCAAACCTCCCTTTAAACAATGCCCCTCTGATAAAATAAAAACTAACCAAGATCCCTGTGAAGTCTTTTACAAGGTCAAAGAGCGAGGAAGAGCGATAGGAATAGAATGATTGGTGGATTTCGTCGCTGATGCCGTAGAGGGCTGCGAAGACTGCACAGGCTATATTCAACGCCGGTGTGAAGGCAGCGCGGCGAGTTAACATCGCTAGCACGAGCAAAACATACAAAATCGCGAACTCTATTAAATGCAACGATTCCTTTATAAAGTGGTCGATTTGGGAATCGGGCAGCTTTACAAAATGGTCCGCTGGCAGACTAGACATAATCCAAATGGCTGCCATATAGGCAAACGGGAGCACCCGCAACACCCATTTTATGATTTTCATGAAAATTTCCTCCTATATAGTAAAAACATTTTTAAAATAATTTTTCACCCTTCATGCATAAAAACATAAACACTGTTAAAAAATAAGTTCAAAAAATTTTTTTCGCTCGTGTATATAATTCTACTTATCTGTTCAGAATGATTGCTGAGGTGATGAAAATGAGAGAGGAAGAAAACAAACGATCTTCTCAAAGTTCCAGCGTAAAACGCTTTTTCAAAAAGCGTTGGGTATTTCCAGCCATCTATATTGCAAGTGCAGCACTCATTCTGACCGCAGTACTATGGTATCAATCGAGCAACAGTGCGACAGACAAATACGATTACAAATCCACTGATATTGCCGGTAAAAAGAACCAAGAACCAGCGATTGAAGTTAGCAAAACACTTGAAAACTTCAAAATGCCAGTGGAAAATGCAGACGCAGCAGTCGTTAAAACGAAATTCTATGATTTCAATGGAAAAACAGAAGACCAGGAAGCGGCTTTGGTATTTTATAATAATACCTACCAGCCAAACACTGGAATCGATGTTACCATGAAAGACGATGAGTCCTTTAATGTCGTTGCAGCATTAAGCGGTACGGTCACACGAGTTGATGAAGATGCAGTCCTTGGGAATGTCATTGAAGTGGAACACGACAAAGGTATTGTAACACAATATCAATCCGTAAAAGACATAAAGATCAAGGTTGGCGACGAAGTAAAACAGGGACAAGTTCTTGCCACGGCTGGACAAAGCTTGTTCAATGAAAAAGCTGGAACACATGTACATTTTGAAATTCGTAAAGATGGAATTGCTGTAAATCCGACTAACTATTTTAACAAATCGTTAAGCACGTTACAGGAAGCCGAACTTTCGAATGAAAAGGCAAGCGAATCAGTAGAGACTCCACAAATGAAGGAAGAACAACAAAAGATTGAAGACCCAGCAAACTCTTCCGACCAAGAAACAAATGTGGACGAAGAATCATCTACTTCTACAAAAAATACAAATTCATAATATCGTTACAAAGGGGAAGGGGAATTCTTTCCTCTTTTTTTCGTTTAGATGGCTTTTGAGGAATTAAATGGCATAAAGGCAGAAATACTAACTTGGATAAAAAATTCCTCACTGGAGGTCTAATATTATGAAAAAGAAAGATCAATTGCCAACAGTCATTAGGATAGGATTAATCATGTTATCCTGGTCCTCGATTTTCTTTCTCCCAAAAGAAGCAAGAAAAAAGTATTTGCCGGTTGCCACTTTTTCATCTTTATTGGTCGTTATACTAAGTATGTTATCGTTTCATTTTAAATGGTGGAGAGTAAAAGGTGGAATACTAGATAAAATTTTTAATGATTTCAGCTTTATTTTTGGGCCCTACTTTGTGGGGACGATGTGGATTTTTCACCTTAGCTTCGGGAAATTTTGGCTATATAGTTTGATCAACATTTTTATGGATACGATCCTTTTATACCCTTTCAATTGGCTTTTTCAAAAGTTGAACGTTTATAAATTGGTCAACATTACACCTAAACAGCTTTTATATACTACGCTTAGTTTTGCTCTAGCTCTATATGGATACCAATTATATATAACGAGACCGAAATCCAGTGAGTAAGACAAGACTGGATTTTTTGTTGAGGAAAATTTAAAAGGTGTTTCTAGCATGTGTGTTAAAATGGTAATAAAAGGAGGGATTACATTGAGAAAAATAATAGCAGCCATGCTTCTGATTCTACTAGTCGCTGGCTGTAGCAAAGAACCGACGCCACAGGATCGATTTTCTAAGTACATAGCTTTGTGGAATGAGCAAAAGTTTGATCAGATGTATGATTATCTTTCAACGGATGCCCAGAAAAAAATCACTAAAGAGGAATTTACGAACCGCTATCATAAAATCTACAAAGACCTTCAGATTACTGACCTCAAGATTGACTTCAAAGAACCGAAAGAGGATAAGCAGGCAGACAAAGAGCAAGCCCAATATTCTTTTAACGCGAAAATGAATAGCATTGCTGGATCTATTCAATTCACCCAGGAAGCTCAGTTGCAAAAAGAAGAAAGAGACGACAAGAAGAATTGGTATGTAGACTGGAATACTGAGTTCATTTTTCCAAAATTGCAGGAAGGCGATAAGATCGGGATTAGTACGGAAGCGCCGCAAAGAGGGGAGATTCTTGATCGCAATGACATCGGGCTGGCGGTGAATGGCCAGGTGTATGAGGTTGGCGTGGTTGCTGGGAAGGTGACGGACCAAGTGTTGGAACCGTTAGCCTCGCTGTTAAAAATGAGCCCGGATCAAATCAAGAAGGCGATTACGGCGAGTTGGGTAAAGCCGGAGCTGTTTGTGCCGTTGAAGCGGGTGTCGATGCAGGATGAGGAGCGGATTGCGCAGTTGATTGCGCTCGAGCCGGTGCAGACGAGGAAGGTGGAGGCACGGATTTATCCGTATGATCAGGCTGCGGCGCAGCTGATTGGTTATGTGGGTGCGATTACAGCGGATGAGTTGGAAAAGTTGAAGGATAAAGGGTACACGAGTAGTGGTATGATTGGAAAAAGAGGGCTCGAGCAAGTGTATGACGAGCAGTTAAAAGGGAAGCCCGGTGTGAAGATTACGATTAATAAGAAGAATGGTGACGCCGAGGTGCTTGCTGAAAAACCGGTCGAAGATGGAAAGAATGTCAAGTTGACGATCGATGCGGATGTTCAGGCGGCTATTTATAATGAACTTGGCAAGGAAGCCGGCACGGGTGCGGCTATAAACCCTGTGACGGGGGAAACGCTGGCGCTTGTAAGCACGCCTTCGTTTGACCCGAATCAAGCGATGCTTGGCTTCTCGGCGGCTGAATGGAAGGCGCTGCAGGATAATAAGCAAAATCCGCTCTCCACGCGGTTTAAACAGGCCTATGCGCCGGGTTCGGTCATGAAGCCGATTACGGCGGGGGTGGCGTTGTCGAGCGGGGCGATTACGCCGGAGCTGGCGGTGCCGATTCTAGGGTCGAAGTGGCAAAAGGATAAATCGTGGGGCGGCTATTTTGTGACGCGGGTCCATGGAGGCAGCCCGATTAATCTTGAAAAAGCATTGGTGTTCTCCGATAATATTTATTTTGCTCAGGCGGCGTTGAAAACGGGGAAAGATGTGTTTGCGGATGGGCTGAAGAAATTTGGCTTTGAGGAAGATTTGGCGTTCCCATTCCCGCTTGAAACATCAACGATTGGTGCGTTGGATCGGGATATTGCACTGGCCGATTCTGGTTATGGCCAAGGGCAGATTCAGATGAGTATCGTTCATTTGCTTTCGACGTATACGCCGTTTGTGAATAATGGCAATATGATTAGGCCGATTCTTTTGGCGGATGAGCAGCAGGGGCAGGTGCTGAAAGAGGCGGTAGTTTCGCCTAAGCACGCCGGCGTCATTGCGTCAGATTTACGGAAGGTCGTTGGTGACACTGGCGGAACGGCCCATGCTGCCGAAATATTGGGGTATCCGTTGGCTGGTAAAACGGGGACGGCGGAGATAAAACAGAAACAGGGCGAAACAGGCACGGAAAATGGCTGGTTTATTGGTTACAACACAGAGTCGCCGAGTTTGATGGTGGCAATGATGGTCGAGAACGTCCAGGGCCGGGGCGGTTCGCTGGTGCCCGTGAAGAAAGTGAAGAAGGTATTTGAGTTGGTGCGGTAAATGGACGATGGATCGGTTGGTGTCAGGCACCACCATGTTGACTTTTAAATGGATTTGGGATAACACCTAGGGGGCTAGGTGTTTTTCTTTGTTTTGAGGTCATTTTTATGTGGGGCTGATTGCGGGGAGTCCTATTTACTGTTGGGTTAGGGTTTTACTGTCCAGTTTTGGCCATTTACTGTCGGGGTTTGAGGATTTACTGTCGGGCTCGGGGGATTTACTGTTCACTTGGTGCCATATATTGTCCGGTTAGGGTTTTACTGTCCACTTTGAGCCATTTACTGTCAAGGTTTAGAGATTTACTGTAGACTTTTCAAGTTTTACTGTCGAGTTTCAAACATTTACTGTCGACTTTCTCGACTTTACTGTCCAACTCAATATCCATTTTTCAGCGGATGATGCCAGGGAGGCAATTTCCCTCCCTGACGAGTATTATTGTGGCTTCCACTGATACCGCTCCAGATCAATGACCCCGTTTAGACCGATCTCCACGCCTTCTGCCTCTAACGACAGCCTTTGCTCATTGTAGGACTCGTCATCTAGGAGGGCGATTTGCCCCTTAGCGTTGATGACGCGGTGCCAGGGGAGGCGGTGCCTCTTGCTCATGGAATGGAGGGCGCGGACAACTTGGCGGGCAGCACGGGGGCTTCCAGCGAGCCCAGCGATCTGACCATAAGTCGCGACCTTGCCTTCAGGGATACTGCGAATAATTTCTACTACATTTTCCGTAAAAGGTGTCATCGTGATCATCCTTTCGAAAAGTACATATCAAAAAGGTATCAAAAATATAATAAATTGAACAATCCTTTTTGTAAAAAATTGCCCCAAATTATATCAAGTACGGGCTTTCGAAACCTAAATTCTCTCCTCATTCCAATAATTATCGCCATATTTGAATAATTTTCTCTCGACAAATTTCTCGGGAAATAAATGCTGAGAGCGTGATATTTCCAGCCCAAAACCCTTATATCATGCGATTCTGGACGATTCTCCACGATTGTCGAAAATAAGTAAGAAGTCCAATTTTCAAAAAACTTTGGAATATCATCTTGTCCAGATTGAGTATTTATAGCATAATCCCCTATCCAAGCTAATAAAATGATTACAAACCTTTACAAAGAGAGTGTTTGAGGTGAAGAGTCGTTTGAAATTAGCGGATATTCAGTCGGGGACATGATTATTCATCGTATAGTCAGAAGGTAAAATTACTTTCTGCCGTCTGGTGCCTGACACTCATCAACAGAAGTGTCCTCCACTGGTGGACAAATGTCTTTTAATGGTGCCTGACACCAAAATGGTAACACCAAATAATAGCACCAAATGGTGACACCAAAATGGCACCAAAAATGACACCACCATGACACTAAAATTGATGACACCAAAACAGACACCAAAACGGAAGCAGAATTCGTCGAAGTGATAAGCGGGTCTCATTTCACACTTCTCACATCCAATTTAGGGAGGGCGAGAGTGTGCACGATTACATCAAAGAGAGAACTATCAAGATTGGAAAGTATATCGTGGAGACGAGGAAAACGGTTCGCGTGATTGCGAAGGAGTTTGGCGTATCCAAAAGTACAGTCCATAAGGATCTAACTGAGAGGCTTCCTGAGATTAATCCAGAGCTGGCAAATGAGGTTAAAGGTATTCTAGATTATCATAAATCGATCCGTCATCTCCGGGGGGGAGAGGCAACGAAAATGAAATATCAAAAAGAAGAAAAGGAAGGCGAAGCTGTAAAATAGACCTCAATTTCCGAATCATTCAAGCTGAGAAAACAAAATATTTCAAGGGCATTCTCTAGAATTCCTTAACTCGACATCCTTCAGCAAAATATACCATCTTTTCTTTTCTAAAAGTATGGAAATTTTAATGAGTATGGTACAATATACAATTAGGAAAAGTATGTGGATACCGTTTTAAGGAGGAAAGAAAAGAGAATGTTTGCAAGAGATATTGGGATTGATCTAGGAACGGCTAACGTGTTAATTCACGTCAAGGGCCGTGGAATCGTATTAAATGAGCCGTCCGTAGTGGCAATTGACAAAAATACAAATCGCGTACTTGCTGTTGGTGAAGAAGCCCGCCGCATGGTTGGTCGGACACCTGGGAACATTGTAGCGATCCGCCCATTAAAAGATGGCGTGATCGCTGACTTTGATGTGACAGAAGCAATGTTAAAGCATTTTATTAATAAGTTGAACGTAAAAGGCTTTCTATCGAAGCCGCGCATTCTGATTTGCTGCCCAACGAATATTACAAGCGTTGAGCAAAAGGCAATCAAAGAAGCTGCTGAAAAAAGCGGCGGGAAAAAGATTTACTTAGAAGAAGAACCAAAGGTAGCTGCAATTGGTGCGGGAATGGACATTTTCCAACCGAGCGGAAACATGGTAGTGGACATCGGTGGAGGAACGACGGATGTGGCTGTTCTTTCAATGGGCGATATCGTGACTTCCTCCTCCATCAAAATGGCCGGCGACAAGTTCGACATGGAAATCCTCAACTACATCAAGCGCGAGTACAAACTGTTAATCGGTGAGCGCACAGCTGAAAATATTAAAATCAACATCGGGACAGTTTTCCCAGGATCACGCTCGGAAGAAATGGAAATCCGCGGCCGTGATATGGTTAGCGGACTGCCGCGTACCATCTCTGTTCGTTCGGAAGAAATCGAAGGCTCCTTGCGTGAATCAGTGGCCGTGATCGTTCAGGCTGCAAAAAGCGTTCTTGAGCGGACACCGCCGGAACTATCGGCTGACATCATTGACCGCGGTGTGATTTTAACGGGTGGCGGAGCATTGCTGCACGGCATTGACATGCTGCTAGCGGACGAATTAAAGGTTCCAGTCCTTGTCGCAGAAAATCCAATGGATTGTGTGGCAATTGGAACAGGAATTATGCTAGATAACATCGACAAGATTCCAAATCGGAAGTTTGGATGATTTTTTGAAAAATTGTCCTTTGCCTGCGAGTAGAAATTGGATAAACAATTAATCACTATGACCCTTTCAGGTTTACTGTTGTATGACATCATACCTTGGATACAAAAAGTCTAATGAAGCAGGCAGGACAAGCCTCGATCATTGGGCTTTTTTATTTGGGTTCAGAGGAATAATTTTGAAATAATACACCTTAAAAACCAAAGAAAGCGACAAAAATTGAGCTATTTCTACGTTTATTGACTATTTCCTGTAAAAAGTTGATGAGTATTTTCAATTTATTTTTTATAATAGAGGTAATGAATTGGAAAAATTATTTTTTTAAAATTATAAATTGAATTACTCAGCAACATGAGTTGAACACAATTAATGGTTATAATATGTACTAACTCACTGAATCCGGGGTCAACCATGCCAGATAAAAATAAATGGACGGCTTCAGTTAAAGGGGAATTAAGGAATGTCAGTAAATAATTCAAACCATGAACAATATAGCACGAGAGAAGATTACAAACGCGCTAAAGCCGAAGAGCTGCAACGGAAACAGGACGCAGAGAAGCAGGCCAAGGACGAACCTCGGAAAATAAAGGACGCAGAGAAAACGGCCAAGGACGAAGCACGGCAAATAAAGGACGCAGAGAAACTGGCTAGGGACGAAGCACAACAAACGAAGGTCGTAGAGAAACAAGCGCCAACAAAGATTATAGAGATACTAGCCAAGAATGTAGCAGGTAGACTAAAGGGTTTAAAAAAACCAGCCCTGAATGTCGCAAGAAAAACTCAGGATGCGGGTCAACAGACAAAAACCAAACAGCCGCGTCAGAAAAGCGAGACGCCAAGGGTCAAAGAAACGAAAATCAGCTCAACTTATGAGGCCCCAAGGTCAAAGGATTCAAACAACACGAACAGCGCGGGTAAGAATGCGGAGACAGCACCTGTTTCGTACCAACGGATCAGAATACGGCTCATTCCGATTTGGCTGCGGCTCGTTCTATTACTAGTAATGGCCATTTTCTGTGTGACGGCAGGTGCTGTTGTTGGTTACGGCATGCTTGGCGGCGGAAAAGTAGCAGAAGTTTTCCAAGAATCCACATGGACACATATTATTGATTTAGTTCAAAAAGGAAAATAAATGGAGGAAGGGACGTAAATCCCTTCCTTTTTGTATCCCTTAAGTAGTAGAATAGAAAATAGACACTTGTTACTAGTAGGAGGTACTAAATAATGCTCGATATCGAACAAATCAAAGAAATCATCCCACATCGCTACCCATTTTTGTTGGTCGATCGAATTTTAGAAGTGGAAGAAGGAAAAAGCGCTGTTGGGATTAAAAACGTCAGCGCCAATGAAGAATTTTTCAACGGTCATTTCCCAGATTATCCAGTGATGCCTGGTGTGTTAATCGTGGAAGCACTGGCACAGGTTGGCGCTGTCGCTATGTTGAAAAAAGAAGAAAACCGCGGCCGCTTAGCCTTCTTTGCGGGAATTGATGGCTGTCGTTTTAAAAAGCAAGTCAAGCCAGGCGACCAGCTTCGACTAGAAGTGGAAATCGTACGCTTGCGCGGACCAATCGGCAAAGGGAAAGCTGTTGCGACTGTTGACGGTGAAATTGCCTGCGAAGCGGAAATCACATTTGCTTTAGGCGAGAAAAAGGAATAACCAAATGAAAGCGGCCGGAGGATTCTGGTCGCTTTTTCATATGCTATTATGTAGGCGCGCAAAAACATAGAAGCAGCAATTACCTTGAAAACATTTTTGTAAAAAAATGCTTGCTATCAATTGAAAGATGTCGGGAACCCTAAAAACAGACCAATAAAAGATAGGTCAAATTATGTTTGGAAGGGGTACATGATTTTGAAGAAAAAGTTATTTCTTTTGCTCGCAGGTTCGGTTTTATCTGCTGGCGTATTAACAGGCTGTAATAACGATAATGATAATGATGACCAAAATCCACCACCACCGGCTGTAAATAATCCAGCAGATAATAATAATCGAACAGATTTGAACAACCGAACAGATCTGAATAATCCAAATGGTGTTAGATATGATGATGACAATATCGATTTAGACAACAAGAACAACCATTATCCAAACACAGAAGACAAAAATACCGATACCGACAAAGATCCAATTAAGGATAGCAACACCAAAAAGGAAGAAATAATCGAAGATGATATTGACAGAAATGACAGAGACAATAAAGATGAATAAGTAACAAAAAGGGACTGGCATCTGCCTGTCCCTTTGTTTCTATTTTATTTCGTTTTTTACCTTTAGTTTCGGTTTGCTTTTTATTTTATCCCTAAATTCAGTAAGCAGCGCGGGACCCTCAAGCCCTTTTTGGAGGAGACTTTCGAGCAGTAGTTCGGAGTAATCACTTTTGTTGCGGCGAATGCTGCCTTCGAACAAAACGCTGATATGCTTTTCGAATTTAGTCAATGAACAAATTTTTGTTTGAAAATAAGCAGGCGCATTATCCTTCTTCGTGATGACAGCTTCGACAATAAGGTCGCGGTCTTGCTCGGAAATTTTTTTGAAATAATCATAGAGGGACAAATCTGTATACGCCTCAAGCAGCCATGTCGAGCGCTCGTCTTCCTTATTAAGAATCAAGCCATCCACCAACGGAACTTCAACTGAAGCATCATTTTCGACCACATCTAATGAGTACAATTTAAAAGATTTCATCACAACCTCCTGATTTCTTTTTCCTAAATTATAACATAGGTTTGCTTAAAGAAAATGTCGAATAATATTTGTCGAAATTTCAAAGATTAGTTTTCCTGCAAAAAAGGCCCTTCCTTTTTGACAAAAAGACCCGAGAAAAACCGATTATCCTGCAAGAATCAGTCTCGATAACTTCCTTTTCCTTGTTTTACAACCATCAGTCCAACGGGCTATGCTAGGACCATCAAACAAAAAGGAGATGAAAAAATGATCAATCAAGTCACATTGGTTGGCAGGTTGACGCGGGACCCGGAATTAAAAGAGACAACAGAAGGGACACAAGTGTCTCATATCACTTTAGCAGTGACTCGTCACTATCGCAATCAAAACGGCGAAATTGAAGCAGATTTCGTTCAATGCACACTTTGGCGGAAAGCGGCAGAAAATACATGCAAGTATTGCCGTAAAGGTTCAGTTGTTGGGATCACCGGGAGGTTGCAAACCCGGAACTACGATAACAAAGAGGGGAAAAGGGTGTATGTGACCGAGGTGATCTCCGAAACAGTCCGCTTCCTAAGCTCGAAGCCGCATGAAGCAGCGCCTGAGCCAAAAAAGGAGGAAATGACGATTGGGGTCTAACAATGAAATGGCCAGCAACCTCGAGCAATTACTGGAAAGCTTAATTAAGATGGTGGGAAATGCCAACAAAAACGTCGACAGCCTCCAAAGGCGCGTCTGCCAATTAGAATGGGCCATTAAGGAACAACAACATGAAATCAAGGAAAGAGACAACCTCATCAGAATTTACTCCTCACATCCACACGATTCTTCACAAAACATTCCTTTTCGTTCTTAAGTGATATTCAAAAAAATACGCCTTGGTTGCATTATGTTCAAGCTGCCAGGCGAATATTTTTAAAAAAATATCCCCGCAACGACTATCTATATAGAAAATCAAAAACAGCTCCGTGTTTCATCTCCATTTTTCCGGCAGGTAATTGCCGGAATTTTTTTGTTGTCTACAGGTATAAAAATAATTAATCAGGATAAACTATGTAAAAAACCCCCCTGTTTTTTTTAAAAAGAAGCCGCTGAACTCGTCAGCGGCTTCTTTGATGTTTATACGATTGTAAACTGCTTAAACAGGAAAACCTTCTTCTTAAAACTTATCCTTATGATGCCTACTCACCTTAATCTGGCTGATAAATGAATCAATATAAAAAGCTTTCCGTTTGGGCGGCATGAGATAAAGCTCTAATAAGGCCATTTTAAAATCGGGTTCTTTCTGAAGAAACTGGTTAATAATGAGCAGATCGTGATCGTCGCTGGTTTCCTTCGCGATGAATCCAGACCCCTCCGTTTTAGGCAGCAGCTGATCGAGCTCCTCCACCAAATATTCCTTATCGACCTGATAAATTTCCGCAAATCGAACCACCGTCTGATAGTTGGGAATACTTCTACCCGTTTCGTAGCGACTTACTGTGGGCCGATCCAACCTCATCATGTCGGCAAGCGTTTGCTGGGACCAGTTTCGGTTGTCGCGCAATTTCCTTAATTTTTCCGATAAAGACATTTAATTCACCGCCATTAAAACAATTCATGGTTTTAACTTAACGGGAAAACAGAACATTAAGTTTGAATATGTGAATTATGCACAATTATTTTTGTGAAAAAAATGCACGATGTCGACAAAATATGGGCTGGCGGAAAATCGCAATAAAGGAAATTGGAAATTATCGTCGAATAATGATAGTTGGTGTAAATAATTGTAATATTGGGAGGTATTTATATTTGTGGAAAAAAACTTAATCATATTTATTGGTGAGCATAACAACAACCAAAAAGTTGAAATCAAAGGTAAACCCAGTTTTTTCGATGCATTACAACTTTCTACCCAGTCGCCCCAAACAACAGGAGATATTCCATACCAATCCATCCCGTTTTATAAAAAAGCAATCATTCCCATTCAAATCAATAATTGCAATATTCAAATCAGCTACCACCGTCACCGTCATTCGCTGCAAATTGTTAAAGAAGATATTGATCTAACAGAAAAAGAAGTGTTCGAGCTCCTCAATCATTTTGCTATAAAAGAAGATAACAAAGTTTCCTTTTTAGCGGTATTCCCGAATAGTAAAAGAAGACTTAAAGGAGCGAGAAAAGCATTCATTCGCGCGGAGAGCAGGGACTTAAAGGGGGAAGAGCGATAGATAAGGTTTTTAATATGAGGTGCGCGAAAACGAACGGAGAAGAGTGGAAAATGCACTGGCAGCATAGAAAAGGTTCCGAAGATTTATTCGGGACCTTTTTTACGTTTGACCACTAAAAAGCCAGTCGTCCAGCCTGGCTCAGGTAAATGACTACCCTGGTGCCTGACACCAATAATTTTCCACCGCCAAGAACCCCCACCCACAACTGACATTCCACCGAAAAAAGAGGACACTGTTATGACACAGAATTGACACTTTTACGTGTAATATGACAAAAAGTGATGTACTTTTAATATTTCTGTAACATTACTGGTACATTCATCTGGTATAAATAGAGTACTAAGGAAAGGAGAAAGCGTATGCAAACGACAAAAAAGCGTATCATTCTCGTGTTACTTACAATCATCCTATCAGTAACGGGGTCTATGGTTACATATGCACAAACAAGCAGTGAAGACCTACATAATGCCCAGCAACAGCTGGAGCAGAAACAAAGAATAGTAGAGCAAAAGGCCCAAGAAAAGCAGACTGTTAATCAAGAGATAGAAAAAATTCAACAAGAATTGAACTCTCTTTACAGCGATATTACAAAGAACAAAGAAACAATGGCAAAAACGCAGCAAAAAATAGACGCAACAAATCAACTCATTGAACAAAAGAAACAAGAAATAGTCGTCCTTGAAGATAAAATCCTTGCACGTAAAGGGATTATGAAGCAGCGGGCCGTCGCACTTCAACAAAATGATAACGTCAATGTAATGATCAACCTATTCTTCGAGTCTGATAGTATCTCAGAATTTATCCAACGTGCGAGCGCCGTTTCGGCCCTGATGGATGCGGATAAAGATATCTTAGGAGCCCAGAAGGAAGACCTTCAAGAGATTGAAAATGATAAAAAAGAGATTGATAGACAAGAACAAATTTTATTAAAAGACCAAGAGGAACTTGCGAATCAACAAGCTCTCCTAGATCAAAATATGCAAAAACGACAACAAACCTTAACCGTTATGCAACAAAAATTGAGTCAAATCGTTAAACAAATGGCGCTTGCTGAACAGGAAAAAGCCGGCGTTGAGTCACAAATGAAGGATATTCAAGCTAAAATCAAAAAAGAACAAGATGAGGCCAAAGCACGTACAACTGCAAAAACAACAAAAGCAGCGCCATCATCATCAGAAAACATCACAACAGCAGCAGCAACAATAAGTGGCAAGGAGATGTATGTCACTGCAACAGCATACAGCTCAGAAGAGTCCGGTTCCATTACCGCACTCGGCTACAACATTCGTAATAATCCGAATATGAAATTGATTGCCGTCGACCCTAGAGTCATTCCACTTGGTAAAAAAGTCTGGGTAGAAGGTTATGGCGTTGCCATCGCAGGTGACACAGGCGGCGCGATTAAGGGCCATAAAATCGACGTATTAGTGCCAAATAGAGCAAAAGCATTACAATGGGGCAGAAGGACCGTGAAAGTTGTCGTCCTAAACTAATCCCGGCAATCACTTCAGCTACCCAAGAAGACCTGACAATCCACTGTTAGGTCTTTTTTTGACACAATTTTGATTCATTTTCCTTTTTTGAGCACCCCATGACCCATGAACTCATTGCTGATTTGCTGGTTATGAAATAAAATAAATTCATAATGTCATAAATCAGAAGAATGAGATAAGGGATGGGATCGATGATTGAATTAAAGCTGCGTTCGATTTTAAAACAGGTAAAAAGCCAAAGTCCGCAAAAAAGACTTGAGGCACTACAACAGCTTGCTCAATATAAATTTCAAGAAGGACTCGAGGTTCAAATCGATGTATTAAAGGATATGATCAAGACGGCTGCATCCAACTTTCCAGAGCGTGTGGAAAATTGGGACAACCCATCCTTTTATCTCATTGACTTTGTCTGTGATTTTCCCATGCCTGAAGTGGTGGAGGGACTCATAAAGCATTTCGACGGTTTCGATTTACTGGCAAAAGAGCTGGCAATTGTAATGTTGCTAGCAACAGAAGACGAAGAGGTTTTCTACGTCCTCGAGGAAAAAATAATCGGGTTAATCCAGACAGAGGATTTCTTTATTCCCGTTAAAGAACTTGAAAATTATCCGATGCTGATCAAGGGAATCCTTGATAAAACACTCGAGCATCTAAATACCAAACACTATAAATTCATGCTCTATGATTTGTTATTATCGCTAAACTCATCCGGGTTCGAGCAAGGCTATAAAAAAGAGGTAATCCTCCCGATCCTGCTTGAAGATTATCAGGCAGAGAAACAAGCTTACTTGAAATATGATACCGATTTTACACTCAAATATGTGTATTCTGCATGGAAGGTTAGCTATTTTGCTCTTCGTTCGAGAATGCGATTATTAATTAACTTAATGGAATATTATTATTCATCTGACATAGGCGCCGAGCTGGAGCAGGCAATGGCTTTCCGTGATCCGTCTATTAAAACAGAAGCGCTGATCATATCTATCGCCAAAAACCTTCCATATGATCAGAAAACATTAGTAGAGGCTGCAAATCAGATCGAAAGTGCAGAAATCGTTTATTGGGAGTTGAAGGAAAGAAATCTCGAGCATCTGTATCCGATCGCTGAAGGAAAGCAGCCCCATTTGGCGAAATCTAGGCTTTTTTCGACAATTATCAATCTGCCAGAGGAAGAAGAAGGAGTCATCCGCTTTCCTGAAGACATTCAGATCATCGATAAAGTCGATACGGAAAACACCTATGGACAGCCGATCCGCTATTACTTACTGAGTTTCATGCATATCGGGACCCGATATGCGGGCTGGGCAGGCGGCTATGCGCTCGAGGATGGCGACGATACGGCCGAAATATGGGATGGCAGCTACACTGATTTTGTCGAATGGGATTCAGCCAGCATCGAAGAACACAAAGCCGCTTTTTTCAAAAAAAGAGAAGAGGAAAAGCAAGAACATGAAATCAGTGTCTATTTTGAAAGTTCGCCACGGCTCAGCAAAGGTGCCTGGTTCTTCCTCAGCCTCGCGGTGGTTAACTGGATTAGAGAGGCGGTCGGAGGATTTTCAGAAGACTCGATTCCTTTCTTAATTGCACTAACCGTGATCGGCGGCGTGCTCTGTCTATATGAACTGACAAAAAATAAGAAAAGAGCCATCCAGGTCGTCGGCCAGCAGCTGGTGATGAAGGACGGTTCTAAACAGCATGCGATCGGAATGCACGAAATCAAAAAGGTAGAATACAACAAAAAGCACGTTCTCGTCTACGACAAGAAAAATGAACTTGCGTTTAAATTCCCGCTCCGCTGGGTCCGATACGACCTGTTTTACGTTCACATGATGGAGCATACCGACCATCTAAAAGACAGGCCATTTATACAATCATAAAAGGCGTCCCACAAGACGCTATAAGCATAAGAAAAGCAAAATGGTTCCGGGCAACAATCGCCGGAACCATTTTTTTATCGTGCCTTTTCATGGTGCCTGACACCGGAACACCATCTATTTAAGATGATCATTCAATACATTTTCCTCCAGGACAGAAAACTTATCCCCGTAGACCCTCGTAATATGATTCTCGCCCCATGTACAAAGCGAATTCAGAATCCCCTCCAAGCTCCGGCCATACTCACTCAGCTCATACTCAACCTTCGGCGGAATCTGATTATAAATAATCCGATTAATCACGCCATCCTCCTCCAACTCCCGCAGCTGCTGCGTCAGCATTTTCTGCGTAATATTCGGCATCAACCGCTTCAATTCACTCGTCCGCTTTTTCCCATGCGTCAAATGGCAGAGAATTACACACTTCCATTTCCCCCCAATCACCTCAAGCGTCGCTTCCACCGATATATTGTATTTCTTCTTCTCCATTACACATCTTCCTCCTCATTCAGACAGGCACCGAAAAGTACCTACCGCACCAAAAGGTATCTATATCACTTAAAAGTGCGTACTTCCTAATATTCCTCATATATCCCATAATAACATTTGCCGGATGAAAACAATCATACACTTTTTTAAATAAACCTACACAAATGAGGAGGAAAATTCATGCCTTTAAATAAACAACAAAGCACATTCGCACTACTGGCCCTAGCCGTCAGCGCCTTCGCGATCGGAACAACCGAATTTATCAGCGTCGGCCTGCTGCCGCTCATCGCCACCGATTTAGACATTCCCGTCACAACGGCCGGACTAACCGTCTCACTATACGCCCTCGGGGTCACATTCGGAGCACCCGTCCTAACATCACTGACATCAAGAATGTCACGAAAAACGCTTTTATTATGGATCATGATCGTCTTCATCATCGGTAACAGCATCGCCGCAAGCGCAACAACCATCAGCGTCTTACTCGTCGCCCGCGTGATTTCTGCGCTTTCGCACGGCGTCTTCATGTCGATCGGCTCCACCATCGCCGCCGACCTCGTCCCGGCCAACCGCCGCGCCAGCGCCATATCCATCATGTTCTCCGGCCTCACCGTCGCCACCGTCACGGGCGTGCCATTCGGAACATTCATTGGCCAACAATATGGCTGGAGACTCGCCTTCGTCATCATTATCGCCGTGGGCATCATCGGCTTCATCGCCAACTGGATTCTCATTCCTTCTTTTTTGAAAAAAGGAACCCAGACGAGCGTTCGAGACCAGTTCAAGCTCCTGACCAATGGCCGGCTCTTACTTCTATTCACAATCACGGCACTGGGGTATGGCGGTACATTTGTTGTCTTTACTTATTTGTCACCATTACTACAGGAAATAACCGGCTTTAATGAAGGCTCGATTGCAATTATTTTATTAGCCTACGGATTGGCGATCGCCATTGGCAACATGGTGGGCGGAAAGCTCTCAAACCGCAATCCGATTGGAGCCCTATTTTATATGTTTATCGTCCAGGCTGTGGTCCTGTTCGTCTTGATGTTCACCGCACAATTCAAAATCGCGGGCCTCATCACGATTATCTTTATGGGCTTACTCGCCTTTATGAACGTACCAGGACTGCAAGTATACGTCGTCATCCTTGCGGAGCGCTACGTCCCGAGTACCGTCGATGTCGCATCCGCCCTCAACATCGCCGCCTTCAACGCCGGAATCGCCATCGGTTCCTACCTAGGCGGCACCATCACCGACACACTTGGCCTCATCCACACCACATGGATCGGAGCCTTAATGGTCCTAGCAGCTGCCATCCTAACAGGATGGAGCCGAGCATTGGAACGGAGAGATCAAACAACTGCAACAGCAGTGGTGTCAGGCACCACTAAAACACAACTGTCCTCCTGAGGAGGGCAACAGCGTAATTCAATTTAAAAAAAATGGAGGTTATATTAATGAATAACAACTTACAAAGTACAACTACATTAAATAACGGGGTAAAAATGCCTTGGTTCGGCCTTGGCGTCTTTAAAGTAGAGGAAGGACCGGAGCTCGTGAACGCGGTGAAAACGGCGATCCAACATGGCTACCGCAGCATTGATACAGCGGCCATCTATGAAAACGAAGAGGGTGTCGGACAAGGGATTAAGGAATCAGGCATCGCTAGAGAAGATTTATTTGTCACATCCAAGGTTTGGAATGCTGACCTCGGTTATGAATCTACATTAGCAGCGTATCAAACAAGCCTAGATAAACTAGGTTTAGAGTACCTGGACCTCTATCTGATTCATTGGCCTGTGGCTGGGAAATACAAGGAGGCGTGGAGAGCATTAGAAACGCTTTATAAAGAAGGGCGTGTACGTGCAATTGGGGTAAGCAATTTCCAAGTACACCAGCTTGTAGACTTGATGAAAGATGCAGAAATTAAGCCGATGGTAAACCAAGTCGAATACCATCCGCGCTTAACCCAAAAGGAAGTTCAAGCATTCTGCCGCGAACAGGGAATTCAGATGGAAGCCTGGTCGCCATTAATGCAAGGCCAATTGTTAGACAATGAAGGATTAGCAGCAATCGCTGCAAAATACAAGAAATCAGTCGCCCAAATCATCCTGCGCTGGGATCTGCAAAACGGCGTCGTCACCATCCCAAAATCAACAAAAGAACACCGAATCATCGAAAACTCACAAGTATTCGACTTTGAGCTAACACAAGAAGACATGCACCAAATCAACAATCTAAACCAAAACCACCGCGTCGGCCCAGACCCCGACAACTTTGACTTTTAAATTACCTTTGGTTCCATCTTTAGTGCCATCATTGGTGTTAGATCTTTTATGTCATCCATCATTGGTGTCAGGCACCGTTCGTGGACAAATGCACCTATTGGTCCGCCAGGTGTGGACAGGTCAATCTCGCTACTGAGATTGGCCTTATTTCTATGCTTGCATTTACCGTGTCAAAGCGAAAGCTGCACTTGTGGTAAATGGAGAGAGCTTAAAGCACAATAATGAATGCAGTACTTTTTTTTCAGCTTTATTGGATAAACTAAGGCGACATGCTTGAGGGGTGAAGAAAATGCGAAATCAGCTTGAAAAAACATCTTAAGGTTTTTATTTGTTTTTGGGATTGGTACGTTCTTTAACTTAATTCGAAAGCCGCCTTTAAAGGACTGGTTGATTATTTTCTTATTGAAAAGCTATATAGCCACCATTATAGATAATTTATTAGTAAAAAGAGGATACTTAAAATACCCTGTTAACTTATCTAAAAGCTTTGACATAAGTGTATTATTTAGCTATCTCATTTTCCCAATCAGCTGTATTTATTTCAATCAAATAACCAGAAATTCAGGTGTTATAGGAATTCTAGCCAAGTGCCTATTATTTACATTACCATCGACACTAGTTGAATCTTGGCTCGAAAAAAACACAAAATTAATCAAATATAAAAAATCCTGGACCTCACTACATAGCTTTGCATCCATCGCAGCCACCTTTTTAATCGTGCGCATCCTCATGTCACTCATTAGAAAAACCGCCGAGAAATAATAATGGTGTCAGGTACCGCCCGTGGACATCTGTCCCCCTTGGGAGAAGCTTAACAGGTATTTTTCACATTCCTTTGCCATAATTATTAAATGGAGTATCTAAAAGGGGTTGTGAGAAAATGGCTTATAGGGTGAAGGAAGATAGTTGGAATGCTAGTTTATATGATACGAAGCATTCTTTTGTTTCTCTATTTGGAGGGGATTTGGTCCAATGGCTAGCACCGGAGTCAGGTGGAAAGATTCTGGATCTTGGCTGCGGAACAGGGGATCTAGCCAACCAACTGAATCAACTAGGCGTCGATATTATTGGGATTGATAAATCCGAAAACATGATCCAACAGGCACAAAAAAAGTACCCGGGTCTCACCTTCAAGGTACAGGACGCTGTGAACATGGGGTACACCAACGAGTTTGATGCAGTTTTCTCTAATGCTACACTTCATTGGATTAAAACTCCGAAACAGGCTCTACGGTCCATCTATAATGCCTTAAAACCTGGGGGCAGATTTGTCGCTGAATTCGGCGGGAAAGGCAACGTCCAGAAAATTACCGATGCAATCATTAACCAATTAGGCGAACACGGTACCGCGTATAAATCAGAGCAGTTCCCTTGGTACTACCCAAGCATTGCCGAATACACATCCATAATGGAACAAGTAGGATTTCGGGTCACCCACGCCCAACATTTTGATCGGCCGACCCCTTTATCTGAAGAGCAAGGCTTAAGAAACTGGATCGAGATGTTCGCAACAAGCATGTTCGAAGGCGTGACAAGCGAAACTAAAGAGTTAATCATCACAAGAGTGGAAGAGAACCTAAGAGAAGTTTTATTCCGCAACGGTGAGTGGATCGCGGATTATAAGCGGATTCGTGTACTGGGGATAAAAGAGTGATCACGGGGACCATATTGGGTCCTTCTTTTTGGTTAAGCCTGGTAATGGTTCTGTACCTCTGTGAACAAAGAGCTAATAGTAAAAACCCAATAATTGGAACCCTTTTGCGGTAAATCCGTATATAGAGATAACTATTTTAAAAGGGGAGTTAAAAATAATGAAAAGACTAATTACCATCGTGATTACGTTTTTAGTTTTAACAGGATTGAGTTATGGCATAACGTATTATACCCATACAAAATTCATTGATTATTCCTTCTTTATTGGATTAGCTTCCACCGTAATCATTTGGTTCTTTACTTCAAAAGGCGGGCACACTTCAAGACTTTTAGATATGTCAATTCAAGCAACCACTGGAACGAAAGTTGATCAACAAAAGTATGAGTTTTCACCAAATGTTGTTTTCCTAACCTCCCTGGCATATACCATCATTAACCTTGGAGTAATGTTATATTATTACAGAAGTTATTTCTAAAAGTGGAAGTAGGTCGTTATCTGTTAAACAAATCAAGTGTCATCTTGTATATATAGAAAAGATGACACTTTAAAATATATTGTTCTTTATAATTTTCATTATTAGTCTCCAAATAAAAGACCTTATTTCCGTTCCTTTGCCATTGGAAGTTGGTCCAAAAATTCATGTTCAATCATTAAGTTGACACAATCTTCACCATATAGTAATTCCTCTGCCATTAAACGTGTATAGTGAGCTCCAATATCTTTTCTTAGGACACTTGAAAGAGAAACTCCATAATGTGCTGCCGTTGCTCCTGTTAGCAATATCATTTTAAACAACATTAGTCTATCGGAAAAAGGAGGAACGGTTGTGTCAGTAACCTCACTTTCCCACGTAGGTAGTTGAGGTAATTCATTAGCAAGAAGAATTGATTGGAATATTTCAATATGCTTTTGCCTTATCTCTGCTCCACGGTGAAAGTGATTTTTAAATTCGTTTGACCGAGTGACTTGAGCAAAACCTCTCATTAACTCTTTTGTTACTTCATTAATTCGAATGTTGGCTACTAATTGAGTAATTTCATAAGATGTTAGTGGACGACGTTCAGTGAACCAACCAGCCAAAAAGTTCTGCTTACTAACTTTTTCAACAAGTTCTGGAGTAGGAATATGTATTTCCGGATGGTGTAACCCTTTTTTTATCCTAAGGTCAGCCAACCTATTAAATAGTTGTGAAGCATTTTTTAGGCAATCTTCATAAAATTGACGAATATCAGTCCGTGTAGAAGTGCTTAATGAAAGTGAATAAACACCTAGTGACTCTTGACACAACACACCTTTAAGAATGAGGACAAACTTGTCTGTGAAGAGAGCAGGAGCATTAACATCCACATCTTCAGCATCAAACTTTTGAGGGAGTGGATGATTTGCCTCTTCTAGGAAAGTTCTAGACTTTTGGACTTCTGTTATTGCCATCTCTTCCGCATACCCAAGGATAGGACGTAAATCTTCATCCTGACAATTCGTTATAAAATAGCGTGTAACCCATTGTGTCATTGTGTTAATTAAATATGAATTCCATAAATTTGTCATTTCTGCTGGAGTTAATTTTGGTATATCCATTTTACATTCCCCTTATTTTTCCTAATTAAATCTTAGAATTTCCTGTAGGGTAAGGATTATTCTTCCTTAAAAATAAACTTTTTAAGAAAATATGAACACGAAATTGTTCAACTAACAGTTTTAAGAGTTGAAGATCGGGGAATGCTGCGCCTATCCCTTTGCTTTTTCGACTAACTTTAAGCAGGATAGTTGAAAAAGGGGTTATCGGAAGAATTATAGGAAAACCAAAGCAACCCGTTAGGAATTTCCAATCTCTCTAATTTTCCAACACTTTCACATAACAGAAACGCACCACTAGAACAACAAAAGGGACAGGTTAAAGGTTAACTGTCCCTTTTTTGTTTACTTATTATGACTTTTTTGGGCTTTTAATGCGACTTTTTCAAAGCCATTTCCACGTTCTTCCGCAAATTCTAAATCGGCTTTTGGTAGAGCCGTATTATGTTTTCTAAATTGGTTATTCTTATTTTTAGCCATTATTTCACCACCCATTTAATTATTCCTTTAAGGCTGCAACTATTTCAGCACCCCACGATTTTAGTTTGCTTTCTTTTTTTGAGGCTATGCTAGCTGAATTTCTTTCGTCTCATTCGAAAAAAAGAAGCCCTATAAGTTGAAGGCTTCTTTGACGTATAAAATGGATTAATGGACCCGGATAATTTCGTAAATATATTCATCGTGGTGAACCCTGGTATGTTTTGATTCTAATCGTTCGAATTCGTGGATTTCATCCATTGGCTCGCCAAGCAACCAGTTTTTGAGTTCAAACAAAAAATCAGTAAGCATCATGATTCCTCCCTGGAATGGGTTATTGGATTCCTTATAATCCTATTATACATGTGAATCACTTCACATAAAAGCGGTTACAAAATAGGCGAAATAGCAAAATTATACAGAAAAATAAGAGAAGTTTGTGGACTAAGTGCATTACTTTTATTTGAAGATCCAGCTCTCTTTTTGGTGGCTCTTCTTATTGTACTAACGGAGCAGGTAAGTTAAACAATAACGATGAAAATTCATAAATGGTTTATGACGTAATTTACATATACTATATTAAGGAGATGAATAAATGGAAGAAGATTTTTATTTCTCAAAAAAACAATTTATAAGAGGTTTGATGATGCCGAAAAGTATAGGTGGTTTGATGATGAAAAGAGGTGACGTATCACTCGCTAAGATTAATGGTGTGTGGGAAAAATACACAGAATCTGTACCCAGAGGAAGAAAACCTTTATCAAATCATGATGATCTAGTTTTGATTGGTTGCGGCAAAGATGTTGAGATTGATCGTGAGCAACTTTCACAAGAACAAATAGAAACTCTAATTATAGGAATGAAAAATAATCATTAATTCAAAGTACGAAGATGCTTTATTATAGAAGAAAAGATACTTGGAAAACTAACGGGTGCAAGATTCGAAGATCCAGCTGCCCTACTTGGCGGCTTTTTCTTATTGACTAAAGTTGCAGGATAGTTCAATAAGATTTTTTTCTAGAAATTAAAAATGCCCATCCGTATGAGGAAGGACATAAAAGTTATTATTTCTCTTTTGCGATTTCTTTTCTATTAGGAGCAAGTGGTGGCTGTTCTAACCACTTGTTTTTCACCATAACATCAAACCAGTTTTTGGTAATTGCTAATGTTTTTAGAATGGCTTTTTCATAAACTGCACCCAGGTCTGTTCGCATGGCTGCTGCTAGTCCTGTCCCGTGATATACTTGTGCAGTTTGAGACAAGAAACCAATATGATACAACATTAATTTATCCGAAAAAGGAGAGTCTTTTGACGTTGTAACCTCTGATTCCCACGACATTGGAACGGGCAAATTATCCTTGTGCATAATTTTTGTAAGGGCTTGTATGTTTTCATCAGCTGTTTTTTCAGATTCCTCAAAAAACTTTCTTACTTCTTTCGATTCAGTGACTTGACTGAATCCAATTGAAAGAGCTTTTGCCATAATGCTCTTTTTAATGTTAAGTGAAATACTAATTATTTCTGTAGCAGATAAAAGTCTCCCTTTTCCGAAGAATCCATCAGTAAAATCTTTGGTAGAAATAAATTCAGGGCTCTCGTTAGGATAGAAATAGGGGTCTCTTTGGAATTTTCCTTTTTCAAGCAATATCTCAATGGTTAAATCGTACATATTTTTTGCATCATTATCACATGAATTGTAAAAATCCCGTAGGTCCTTTCTGACAGAAACACTTAAAGCGGTTGTATGTCCCAACAAACCGTGTAAAGTCATAATATGCAAATAATTCAAACAGAAGGAGTCAGAAAACAATCTCTCAGCACGTTTATTAAGGATGTAATAATCTACAAATCTTAAATTAAATGACTAGTCCATCCGTAGGGCAAAGCTTGAAATAATCATAAGAAATTTGGAGAGAGTAAATAAGAGGTGATTAGTTTGAGTTCATTGAGTAAGAATTTAGATTTACATGCACAAGGAAATTGGCTGCCGATCAGTGTAGGCTTGCTATTGTTTTTATATGCTCTTTTTATGCCCAAAAAAGAAATCGGTTGGAGAGATCTTTATATTACATTTGGAGTAATTGGTTATTTTGCTTGGATTGGTGATTCCTTATTTGCAAAAATGTTCGACCTTGTTGATTTTGGTAACCCAAATATCACGGGAATAGGAGAGTTTATAAGTTACAGCTTAATTCCTTCATCTCTTTCCGTTATTTTTTTAAACTATTTTAAGAAAACAAATAAATGGATACTAGTCATTATATTTACCATAATTGCTACTCTAGTGGAATGGGGAATGCGAAAAGTGGGTTATATCAAGCCACACGGCTGGAGCTTTTTCTTTTCAATACCGTTGTATTTTGTTGTATTTAGCTTTTTCCTCCCATTACACAAGAAATTTATTAATTGCAAATCCTAATTTAGGAATATTCCTCCAAAAAGAGGAGCCTATCTACAAACGGGGGACTATAAGTGCAACAATGAAAAAACGCTCAGAGTGGAAATCTCTGAGCATTTTTTCATTGTATGTTTTTTAGGTCTACACGATGGTGCCTGACACCATTACCATCACAGACACTATCATTACACGAAAAACCACATTACCCCAGATATACCAAGTCCTTCAGTTCATCCGTTGATAACTCGGTGATCCAGTTCTCACTTTGGATAATCTGGTCATTCAAGAATTGCTTCTTCTCAAGCATCGCATCGATTTTCTCCTCGAGGGTACCCGTGCAAATCATCTTGTGCACATGAACGAAGCGCGATTGACCGATCCGGTAGGCACGGTCGGTGGCCTGGTTCTCCACAGCCGGATTCCACCAGCGGTCGTAGTGGATGACGTGATTGGCCGCCGTCAGATTCAGCCCGGTTCCGCCTGCTTTCAACGACAGCAGGAACACCGGAAACTCCTGATTCTGGAATCGCTCAATCATCTCGTCACGCTTCACTTTCGGAACACTTCCGTTCAAGAACGGCACCTCAATGCCAAACTTCTTCTTCAATGTACTCCGAATCATTTCGCCCATTTCGATATATTGGGTGAAGATCAGACAGCTTTCGCCCTGTTCCAAAACTGCGTCAATCAATTCGACAAGTTTCTCTAGCTTATTCGAGCGTTCCAGCAGCTCGCGCCCAGCCGACTTTTCCTTCAGATAGAGGGCAGGGTGGTTGCACAACTGCTTCAATCTACTTAACATTTGTAAAATTAACCCCTTGCGCTCAAAGCCTGACAGCTTTTCAATTTCTGCAAACGTGTCATGGATGAGCTGTTCGTACAACGACGCCTGCTCAGCGGTGAGCGGGCAATATTCCTTTTGCTCCAGCTTGTCAGGGAGGTTAAGGGCAACCTCTTCATCCTTTTTCGTGCGACGCAGCAAGAATGGCCGGATCAACGCTTGCAGCTGCTGAACCTTGTCTTTCTTCTCATCTTTTTCAATCGGAATCACGAACTTTTTCTGGAATTGCCCCAAGCTGCCAAGATAGCCATGATTGGTAAAATCAAAGATCGACCACAGCTCCGATAAGCGGTTTTCCATCGGTGTTCCTGTCAGCGCAATGTGATGACGTCCACGCAGCCTGCGAACTGCCTTTGACTGTTTTGTCTGGGAGTTCTTAATGTTTTGCGCCTCATCAATCGCAATCGAACTCCAAATCAGCGACTCAAACTCCGCCAAATCGATGTGGCTCAGCCCATACGAAGTCAAAACAATATCGGCGTCTTTTGCCTTCTCCGCAAAAGCTTCTTCTTTCAGGCGGTTGGACCCGTAATGCAAATACACGTTCATCTCCGGTGCAAAGCGCTCCAGCTCCTTCTGCCAGTTTCCAAGCACAGAAGTCGGACAAATAATCAGCGCAGCCTTCGTCGGAACCTTAACTGTAGCCGCCTCATCATCCTTTTTGCGGCGTTTTTTCGTCTCAGTTTGGGTGTCAGGCACCACAGCCAATTCATCCCCGACCACATCTTTCACCTTCAAAAGGTAAGAGATCAGCTGGACGGTTTTACCGAGACCCATGTCATCGGCGAGGCAGGCGCCAAATCCGTACTGGCGCAAGAACCAGAGCCAACTCATGCCGAGCTGCTGGTAAGGACGAAGCTCACCTTGCAACCCAGAAGGCACGTCTTCGAGCGGAATTTCGTGGACTTCCGCCAGCTGTTTGATCATTTGCTTCCATTGGCGGTTCAACTCAATTTGAATTTTCGCAAACGCCTTTGGATTGTCCAGTTCATCTTCAGCAGTATCCGACTCCATCAATTCCTGTTCCAGCAAATCGCGGACATGCAGGCCTTCTTTTTCAGCACGTTTCATCATATCTTGTATTTGTCGAATAAACTGCGGGTCAAGCTTCACCCAACGGCCGCGAATGAAGACAAGCCGTCTTTTTTCCTCGACAAGTTTCCCAAACTCATCTTCGGACAAGTCGACACCATTCATCGAAAAGCGCCAGTTAAAATCGAGCATAGCCTGAAGCCCGACGAATGACGGCCGGTGACTCGAGCCACCCTTCAGCGATGCCTTCACTTTTAGGTTGGCATTTTTCATCGCCTGCCACCAGGAAGGGAGGAGGATTTCGACATCCAATGCCACCAGCGTCTCACTCGCCTCCGTCAAAAACATCCATGCTTCTTCCTCGCTCAGATACGTTTTGAAATAGCCGTCTTCACCCAACCACGGAATCAATCGCATCCAGCGCTCCCGCTCGCGGTCAACCTTTTCTAAAAATGGACGCCACTTCGCTGGGATCTTGGTGGTCCCATCCACATCATAAACCTCATCGACGTTTTTCTTTCCCCGTATAAATAGATCCAGACTCCACGCACCTTCGCCATCAACCGGCTCATCTAAGCGCAGCCCAATCGTAAACGGTGTGTCGCTTTCCTTAATTCCGACCCATTCCAGCCAGCTTTCTTCATCAAAATAACGAGCAAGTTCGCCGCCGGAAATATTTTGCTTCCGGAGCAAATCAAGCTTTGGCCCAAATAACTCCTTCATTGCTGAATTCCGCGTTAAATAGCCATCGAGGGCATCATTGTACAAGTCTGAGATATAGTTTTTGGTCGTCCCAAGCTCATGGGCTATCAGTTCGTCGACGGCGGGCTCAGACTCCTCAATCCTTTGTTCCCAAAACGATGGGTCAAACTCATCCTTCACGCGTTCAGGAAGCTTCCAACGGAAATCCCCGTGCTCCCAGACCGAAAAGTCCGGCAGCCAATCCTTCTCGACGATGCCTTCATACAGCGAATGGGCGGCCGCCAGACAAATCTCAGATTGCTCATTCCAATCCCATTCGATATAGCGATTAAACGACTCCTTGGCAAAAAGCGAAACCAGATGCCAGCCGCTCACCACCACACCCTCGACGTCGTTCACCGTCTCTGTCTCAAGGAGCGTACCAAAGAAGCTTTCCTCATGACTGCTGAAAACGAGATTCTTCCATCTAGACGGGCTCATCACATGACCCCGTTCATCCTCCGCAGTAAGAAGAAAGCGACCTTCCCCTAATTTAGTTGTCAGCAATTTCATAAACCTTGTTTTAAGCATCGATCCAAAACTCCTTTATTGGGGGAGAGAACAAAGTTAGATGGAAATCTCCAAAAAATGCATAATTTCACAAACATCAAAGCTATTTACTAGTTGTAAATTTCCAGAAAATATCTAATTGCACAAAACCCCTTAAAAATGGCACAAAAGCCCCCTGAAATGGCACAAAACCTTATTAAAATGGCACAAAACCCATCCAAAATAGCACAAAACAAATTTCCCCTAAAAATAAACAAGCCACAATACCAGTCAACCTATCTAATCCTAACCAAATGTCCGCCCTGTATGGACAAAATAACTAAAGCGTCCACGGGCGGTGCCTGACACCATAAATGTGACACCATAAATACACACCAAAAATAACACTAAAATACATCAATATTAACTCCAAAAAATCTCATAAATGAAATCTAAATTACTCCATAAAAATCCATATCCTCTATTATACCCAAAAAAGTGTGGTTAGAGGAGGGCGAGGCATGAAGTTCTTCCGTAAGTAGTATATTCGTACGTGGTTTATTGGTAAAAAAGGTAACTAAAAAGTAGTCCCGGGCAAGAGATCCAGCCATTAATAAGTGCTGATTCTCCATAATCGGAAAGACAATGACCGGAGAAAGGAAAGCCCTTAGTCGGATCATAAAACGAATAAATTGGCATATAATTGATGGCGAAATCAAGTTTCATCTGGACTCACCAATAGAAGCTTCAGCTATGATTTTTTATTGTATCTATTAAGGACATAAAACGAGGAGATTGTATATGGGAAAGAAGAATCTAATTATAATGTTATTAATATTTTTACTTTTGTTGTTACCCTCATGCAGTCAAGGGGATAATCCGAAAACGAGTGGTGATCCACATCCGAATCCAGCAAATCCAAACGATAAACCCGCTGAAAAACCCGCCGATAAGCCCGAACCCAAGCCCGATGCCGATGAAAAACCTGACACCAACCCCGGCGTAAAACCCGCCGAACAGCCCGACAACAATAGCAGCCCTAACAATCCAAGTCCATCCAGTAATCCCTACGAAATAACAAAAACAAACTACACAGAAAACAACATCAAAATAAACTATCCCCAACTCACGAAATCAAGCGATCATCAAAAGGAGAAAACCATTAATCAACTTATAAAAAAAGAAGCCATCAAAGTACTAAACTACTACCTGCCCGATCTTCAAGCCCTAACCCTCGAAATCAATTATGAAATCAAATCCAAAAGTCCCAGCCTGCTGAGCATCCAGTACACAGGCGTGGGGTACATGAACGGTGCAGCCCATCCCAATAATCATTACTATACAACCAATATCGACATCGAAACGGGAACGATTCTAAAATTAAAAGACATGATCAATATCGATGAAAACTTTGTAGATAATCTCAAGCAAAACGCCAAATCCATGAAGCATGAACACCAAGGCATCCTTAGCAGCATACACCCAAGCGACCTACTAAACATGCTCACAAACGCCGATTCACTCGACAATATCGGTACCGAAAATCAGTCCGACACATTTAGCTATTTCACCAGCGACTCCCTCGGAATTAGCATTCCCGTCAGCCATGCAGAAGGGGACCATGCAGAATTCGAGATCACCTATCAGGCCATAGCTCAAAACATACATTCGTTAATGTTACTTAGCCTGCTTCAACAGTAACATCCAGCATTAGATTTGCAACCGCCCTAGTAAAAAACAAAAGGTGCCAGTATCAACCTAACGGGTTCCGATTCGGGGGTCAAAAAAGTAAATCACCATAAGATTTAAGCGTAAATTCTTTATAATAAACTTTTTAATAATTTCTTTGTTTCTAAATAGAAAGAATCCCTATACAGCTTATAACTGGGTTGTGGGTTCAACAGCATTTTTGAAGGAAGCAAATCCAGTAAACCCTGAAGATCGGTTTCTTTCTCCTTGTTTAATTCGTTCTGTTGTAGAACTTCCAGATTTTCAAAGAACTCACTTAAAGTTTTTAAATGATTTCCAACTTCCATTTGATCATATGAAAATGGCTGCCCCTCCTTTTCCCATTCTTTTAGGGTCCCAACTATAGTTGAAACATACTGGAAGCCTTTGTTCATCTTTTTGATTTCCATTCGATACATAGAAAGATTAGATTTATGTTTTTTGCTAAAAGGAATGAATTTTAAGCTTTTGGATGCCATATTTAACGCATCCTTTGTATTATGTAACTCCTGTGAAAAAAGATTTATTTTGTCCTCCATCACTTTTGCTTTTTCACTTCCCCATTCTAATTCGATCCAATGGGAAAGTTCTAAAAGTATTTCAGACAGCTGACGAGTTAATTTTTCAAAAGAAGTAGCTGCTTTCTTTGTATAATCTGGCGGGAATAAAAACATGTGAATCAATACAGCGATTACTGCTCCAATAATCGTGTCGACTATCCGATCTAGGGCATAATCCTTTGATTTTCGTTCAAACGTAAAGATTAATACAATGGTGAGGGCTACTTGATGTAAAACCGTTTCATCTAGTCTTAACCACTTTGCAATGAAGGTCGCGCCTAACATTATTAGACCCAATATCCAACCATTCATGTCTAAGTAACTCACAAGAAAAGCCGTTAAAATGATACCAATAATAGTTCCCAAAATACGGTGAAAAGAATATCGAATCGACTGATCAATGGTAGATTGCAAACATAAAACAACAGAAAGCGGTGCTAAATAGGGGTGATCAGAGCCCACTAGTTTTGCTAATTCCCAAGAAAAAGCCGATCCAATAGCCATTTTCCAGACCATGGCTGTTTTATTTTCAAAATGATTCTTTTTCCTTTTCATGTGGATCCACCTTCCATCCGTCCTTCTTCATTATGTTTGGTACTCCCTGGCCTTTTATACAGAAGCAGCAAATATTTAATATAAAAAGTAGCTGGTCTTGTCTAGCTCATTTCCTTGCTAACTCTTGCACCATTAGTGTTCATCATTCCTGTCTTTTTCTTTTAATATGCCAATCTTCAACTAATGAATGAGCTTTAGTTAAATGAAAAACGCTGTTGAAGTCAGATTCAACAGCGTTTTCTTATGTGTTTATTTATATGAATGACTTTGAGATTTTCGGGGAGATACAAGATGTGTAATAGGTTGTTTGCAACTCTAAACGGAACCCGTCGTTAGTATCAACCATCAATCAACTTACTCCGCTTACACTCCTCATGAAACGCCCGCAGCCGCTTCGTCCGCTCCATCAAGGTATCCAAGAAATACTCCCAGTCGTCGACCCGTTTCAGCTTCTTATACAGCGTCCGCAGCTTCTTCAAATGCCGTACCGCCATCCGGTAACTTGCTCGGTTCTTCTGATCAATTTCCCGCTGCGCCGTCTGATGCAGCATCGCCAACAGCACCTCAGGACGCTCCTTCTCCACAAGCTTCAAACGGTCCTTCGGCAACTCATAATAATCCAAGCCCACAAACGCCTGCAGCTCACCCCAGCGATCATACTGCCCGCGCTCAAACAACACAAACTCATAATCCCCAAAACTATACGGCAGCATCGAAAGCATCGCCCGCTCATACAAATCCACCCGGTCACTCTCCGCACAATAAGGCGCCACCGCCCGCAGCGCATTCCGCACAAACGTCGCACAGCTATGATAACCGCCGAGCCACTCCAAATAACCCTTCACCTTTTGCAAAAACAACTCAATCACCGGGCCAACACGCTTCCACGCCTTCAGCCCCGACAAATACTCAATCCAATACACCAAATAAGGTGCGATCTCCTCATCGCCAAACGGACCCGTCAACTTCAACGCCGCCTCATCATCCCCAAGCAAGAAATTCAAATGAATCCCAGCCAGCAGCAGCGGCGCAGGGCTCTCCCAATCCTGCAGCTCCTTCATCCGCGCCTGAATCTTCACTAACTCTTCCTCACGCCACGCCTTCTTCTTGAAAAAATGAATCCACAACAGCCGGTATAAGAAAATCCTCTCATATGCCAACCCCTGCGTACACGTCAACAGCTCAAACGTATCCTCCCGTAACTTATCGACAAACTCGTCAAAATCAAACGGCAGCGACTGCACGCCAATCTTCATCGAGAGCTCCTCCGCATCATCCATCAAATTATGGAACAAATGCAAATAAGCCCGCTTCACCATATCCTCATCATGCCCGAGCTGCTCACTCAGCCGTGCCAGCTTCCGAAACGAAACCACAATCCCAACCAACTCATACAGCAAGCGCCACTCCTGCTCAACCGGCGCACTCGCATGAATCCGGCGCTCATAAATCCCAAACAACTCCGGAATCACATACGGACTCGTATACTTCTTCGTCGCGAGCAGCGTATCAAAACTCACCTCAAACGAATGAACCCAACGCCCATAATCCGGCTTCGACACCCCGTTCGCCTTAATCAAATCCTTCGCCGTCTGCAGCCCCCAGTCCGAAACCGCCTTCGACTCACGCATCGGCTCCCGCCATTCAGCGACCCAATCCGCCACACTGCCAACCCGAGAATAAGCACTCAAAAACACCGCCATCTGATGCCGGCAAAACCCCTCAGTCGGACACGTGCACTCACTCTGCGACAAAAACTCAAAATTCAACTTCACATAACAAGGCGTCACATCATGGACCGCTGCAGTAATCTGCTCATTCCATATCTGTAACTGCTTCACCAGCCCTTGCCGGTACAGCATCAAACCCTTCTGAACCAGCTTCGCATCCTCCGTCACCGTCGGGTGCAGCAATTCCCGCACCTGATCCCCAAAAAGCTCAATCCGTTCACTTGCAGGCGTCGACTCCAAAGCCACAACCCCCTCCAAAAAATCCATATTCCTCTATTATACCCAAAAACTCACCCAAAGAGGAAGGCAACCCTCAATCCAAAACACATTTTTGAAAAATGAACCCAAACTCGCCCTCGCCGAATAGGAAACGTTTGCGAAAACTCCATCGCACCGCAATTCATCTCAAAGCAATTATCATGGTGCCTGACACCAATACTTCTTCGAGTGTCACGGTGCCTGACACCAAGCTGCAGGCGGTGGCAGGGTTTTAATAAAAAAAGGGAACTTAATGGTTTTAAGTCTTGAAATTAGGCTGGTCCGATGGAAAAAAAATAAAGTTACCAGAGCCAGTCTGGCCCCTGGCTTTTTGGAAAGTTTGAGGTTGAATGGAGGGAGGGACAGTAAATAGGGGAAAGTGGACAGTAAGTTGATAGAAGTGGACAGTAAAAATCAAAAGTGGACAGAAAAGTGAAAAAAGTCGACAGTAAACTATGAAAAGTCGACAGTAAACCATGGAATGAATCCACTGGTTGCCAGTAAATGCCTGAAACCCCATTCTCAATCCCAAACACAGTAAAATTAACACACAAAAAAAGCCACTCCTCACAAATCAAGGGGTTGGCTCGATCTTCGTACCTTCATTTTTTGTCAAACTAGAAAAGTATTCAAACAAACTGGTAAGATAGCTGTTAAGCTCAAAACCTTCCTCACTCGCAAACTCTGACAATAACAACCTATTCTCTTTCACCCTCATAACCCCCTCGAATATGGAACTATCATCATTATTGCCAAACTATCACTCTCTTATACCAGTAAACTTGAGTAGGGGTATGCCCATCGCAAAAAAGTCTAACTAAATCATTAGTTAGACCAGCCCATCTATATAAACATACAAAGACCCCTTCAAGATTCGAAGCGGTCTTCGTCCCAGTTATAGTTGTGAGGAACGTTCGCCGCCTGTCCAGGAGTAATCGTGTAATTGAGTATCTGTTTTGTAAATGGCTTCAGTATGGATACTGTTGCAGAACCAGATATACAATAGATTGTGTTAAGGCAACGGAACATGAAAATAAATGACAAAAAAAGCTGTAATTAAAAAAGAAACCAACCAAGCTGGAATCGGATTAAGGTAATGAAATCTCAACATAATAATCCACATGAAATTAAAGGCGATTGACCACCAGAAGTTCCACCCGTTATGATAGGTGATTTTTTCACCAATAAACATTATACCTTCGATACAAACAAGAATTACTCCTGATATTAGTAAATACATTATTTGATTCTTCCGGTTTTTAGGTAAATAGGACAAAAATAGTATGACAACACATGGAAAATTGATGAAAGTTAGAACTAATACTGAAAAGGTATGGTTTAATAAAAAATCAGGTTCCAGCTTCCATAGAAAATATTTTCCGTTAATAAAGAAGCTATATAATAAATTATTTACAATCAGGTATAAAATAGTGGGGTAATATTTTCTCCAATTTTTTATATCTCCAAATTTCCAGCAGCAAAGTACCAGAGTTAGGGACAGAACAACACGCAATAGGAACACCCAATTTCAACAGTTTTTATTTTAAAATTTACCAAAAAGCTTAAAATTATTACTATTTCCTCTTCAACTGACAGGTGCAATAAAAACCCCATTCTTTTACTATCTTTGAATCTATACCGTAAAAATTTCTTATTTCAGAGTTTGAATCCGTGGACTCTAAGAATAACTACGATATTATGCCTCAAAATAAAAAGGATACATAATAGATCATTCTATTTTGTATCCTTCGTATGAAATGCCTGCAGTTCTACAGGTATTATCTTATTTAATTAGGAACAGCTTCGCGTTTGCGCTTTTTCTCCATTTGGATTTCATGCGCTCGTGCTTGGGCTTTGTGGCGGTCTTCTTCCACTTCTGCAGACATTTGGATACCCATAGGCACCGTGGTGGCTGCTATTTCCTTTATCCCTTTCTGGTCTTTCTCATAAACAAATGACGCTCTTGTTGAAATATCTGCTCCCGGCTCAGTAACGAATGGAACGACACGGTAATCTGCCCGCCATTGTTGCGGAGTGACCTGGCAGCGAACGTAACCGCGGTAATTATTAAAGAATTTGATGTGCGGGTTGTCCGCTAAAGATTTGGCTGTGTCTGCACGCCAATCCGATCCGTTTCCTCCTGTAGTAATCGATGTACCCACAAACTCTGCTCCAAAAATCGGAGCGTCTGGATTGTTGTAATCCTTTGTCAGGTTAGAAGCCCAGCTTGCATGGACATCTCCAGTAATAACGATCACGTTGTTGATGTTATGCCCAGCAACGAAATCCGTAATGCGCTCTCGTGCGGCCGGATAGCCATCCCATGAATCCATGCTGAATTTTGGAGCCGTGCTGCTTCCGGATTTGCGCTGCGCAAAGAAAATCTGCTGGGCGAGGACGTTCCAATGAGATTTCGAGTTTCCTAGATTGCCAAGCAGCCATTTTTCTTGTTCTGTTCCAAGCAGAGTGCGCTTTGGATCCAAGGATTCCGGTGTATGAGCTTTCGTTCCATCACCATTCGCCTGGTCATCACGGTACTGGCGTGTATCAAGAACAAAGAAGTTCGCCAAATCACCATACGTGAAATCCCTGTATAATTGCATGCCCCCATCGTGAGGCAATGACGACCTGCGAAGCGGCATATGCTCGTAATAAGCCTGGTAAGCAGCGGCCCGGCGCTTAATAAACTCTTCAACAGACTGGCCTTTTTCTGGAATGACATTTGCGTAGTTGTTTTCCACTTCATGGTCATCCCATGTAACAACCCACGGGAATGCAGCGTGTGCAGCCTTTAGATGTTCATCTGAACGATATTGGGCATGACGAGTGCGGTAATCTTCAAGCGCGATAATTTCATCGCCTTTGTGGGCACGGACATTGCCTGTGGGCGAAAGATACTCGTTCGTACCATATTCATATATGTAATCGCCAACGTGGAACACAAGATCGAGATCCTCTTTCGCCATATGCTTGTACGCAGTATAATACCCATGTTCATACTGCTGACAGGAAGCGAATGCGAACGTCATACTTGCTACACTGGCACCTGCTGCCGGAAGGGTTTTTGTTTTTCCAACCGGGCTTAGTTCATTTCCAGTCTTGAAACGGTAATAATAAACCGTATTCGCCTTCAGGCCGCTCACTTCTACATGGACAGAATGGGCGAGGGTAGGTGAAGCATGTTCTGTTCCTCGGTTGATCACGCTGCGGAAGTTTTCATCTGTTGCAAGCTCCCAATTGACGGGAACGATATGAGAGGGCATTCCTCCGCCATTTAACGGATCCGGAGCTAACCTTGTCCATAAAACGACACTGTCTGATTGCGGATCGCCAGAAGCAACACCAAGAGTGAACGGGTATTCGCTGAAATTCGGAGCAGCATCTACTTTAAATCCTCCCATTGATTGAGCAATAGCCAACCCTAGGGACAGCCCCGCAATCTTGCCGGCTCCATGAAGAAAGCTGCGGCGGTCTACATTCTTTTTCAAATTTTGTTCATTAAACTTCCTAATTAATTCGTCCAAAGATCTCTCATTTGTCATGCTTCATATTCCCCTCTCAGATTACATTTCTTTATCACGGCTTTGATTATAAAGGGGATTTATTAATTGAATATGAAGATTGTAAATAGAAAAATAGTCCGGTAGTCGATAGACAGTTAGTTTAGAATAGGACCTTCGATTTAAAAAGGGATAAAATTTATATTTTTTCCAATCAACGGCAATTAATATCCATTTTAAGTAGTCTTTTCATACCGTTTTTTTAAATATTATCTTAATAAAAAACTTACAAACGATCATTCCGTTCGAAGATTAGAAAACTTAGGTGAAATCCACTTTCATTCCCCCTATAAAATAAACGAAGTGCCAACTTCTCTTTAATAGAAATTGGCACTTCGTTTATTCGCTATGCGTTATCGTGTCGCTTTTGGAGGTTGGCACACGTCACATTTACGTTGGTTATTATTTTTAAATTTCGTAAATGTTTTTTCAAAGTTGTTGCCACATGCACATGTAAATAGTAACTTTTGCGAAAAACCTTGGTATTCCGTAGAAAGCAACTTGCTTTCCGAATGGTTCTCAACAAATTCTTTAATTTTACCAATCGTCCATCGTTTATTCATTCTCTTACACCTCATATTTTATCGCTAGGCGGAGGCTTTTCTTAGCATCCGTTCAATTCTAAGTAAATGTAGTAATTATCCTAAGTTACTCATTATAACATGAGCTGGCACTCAATTAAACAGATGGAAGATATCTTAATAAACTAACAGCAGTTAGTGGAATTAGAAAAGGAGTTGCAGCAGCAACCCCAATCTTCAACTATAATTTCTTGCACATGGCAGTTAAAAAAGACATTAAACTAATAATAAGGATAATAGCCAGGATAACCATATCCATAATAAGGGGAGCTGTAACCATATGGGGATAAATGGTAGCCGCCCATCATTCCACCCGTAAACCCTCCCCAGAAAGGGGTGCCGAAATGTGGTCCCCCATAGTAAAAATGGTGATAAAAGGCATGAGGCCGCAGAAATATCCGTCTTTTATCATTTTCATTAAACAAGAGCATACTCGATTGATTCATTTCCAACCCATTCCTTTTTTCAATGTAGTTGCTTAGCCATGTAACAATGTAATTCTTCAAACTTCAATAAATAAATAACAGTTATGGCAAGAACTCCTCGGTCGGTTTCAATTCTTTCTTTTTTTCCTCCAGAATAATTTGCGTACCTGCGTTTGCTTCTAATACAAGCCCTAAGGATTGTAACCAATCTCCCAAATTGGTGATTTCTTGAGCTTCCAACAAGAGCGATTCCTTATCCGTTAAAACTTGTTTTGTAACACCAATACTTTCTAAAAATTGGCCCATGGTTTGAATCCATGCTCCCAGTAATATTTGTCTTTCATTGGCATCCGATCGCATTTCCTCATCAACCAACATAATCTTAGATAAATAATACGCCTCCATGATTTGACCAATAAATTGAATCCAGACAGCAACGGAAACTTGTTTTTCAAGTTGTGAAATCAGTTCCTCCTTGTCAGAATTACTATTTTCCTTGGATTCTTTTGTATTTTCTGTTTGAGCATTCACTGTATTTCACTCCTTCTTTATATACGTATGCAAATAGATAGGGGAATGCCTTTGAAAAATTTGTCATAGTGATGTAGTCAGTGTGCAGTATTTTCGTATATTTCTGAAAAACCAATGAAAATTGGGACAGAAAATGATGGAAAATGTCGAAATATACATAGGGGAGGTAAATGGTCATGGGCCGCATTTAGTGTTAAACTTGATCGTCTGCCTTATAAAAAATACATAATCGTCCATTTATCATAAATGACAACAAATGGATGACCCTAAACAGGAAATAGGAGAACAAGTTATTATGACGAACGAATTATTTGAAAATGGTGAATTGACACGAATCAGGAAAGAAACCCACGGAAAAAGCAAGCAAACCAACCCTGTCCCAGAGTTCACTTCAAGGATGGAAAAACGCGAATATGATCAACGCGTCCATTATTTTGATATTCGAAATGTATTAGATGTCAAAGGATTCCTACAAGATATTCGTGCCAATTGGAATACATATGTGTCACAGGTGAACCAATGGATACAAACTAGCCCAGTAAAAAAACTTGTCGTGACGGGTATTTTTACCGTCGTCCTTAGCTTTTTTGCAAGCACATCAAATGCAGCCTTTATTCAGGAATATACATATCAGGTAAAAAGCGGTGAAAAAATCGAAGAGATTGCTGCAGCGCATGGAGTAACAGTACAAGAAATAGTAGAGGCCAATGGCCGAACTTCCATTAACGGTAAAAAAATTCTTTTACCGAAAGTACATAACAGAACGGTTACCGCCACCACTCTAAATGTTCGGTCACACCCGACGACGGAAAGCCGTGTCATCGGAGAATATATACAAGGGGATGTAGTGAAGGTCTCCTTCATAGAAAACGGCTGGGCTGGCATTCTGATCAAAGGAAGAGTTTGTTTTGTGAGTGCCAATTATCTTACCGCACCAGAAGAAACGACGGAACCAGCGATCACTCAAGCCAAACCCATGTATGTAACGGCCACTTCCTTGAGAGTGAGAGAAGCTGCCTCTACGAGCAGTGCTGTAATTGGTACGTTACGATTAAACTATCGCGTTTCTGTCAATTCATCTATAAATGGTTGGGCTCAGATTAATTTCAAAGGCAAAGCAGCGTATGTGAGTGAAACCTATTTAACTACTAACCTGCCAGCAACAACAGAACCAAGTACATCAGTGTATGTGATTAAGCCCGGTGACAATTTTACAAAAATCAGTAAAGCCTTAAATATCTCGGTCTCATCGATTCAAGAACTAAATCCAACCATAGACTCAGCAAAGTTGAAAATTGGCCAAGAAATCAAAATCCCTGCCACAACAGCAGCGGCCACGAATCAAATAAAAGTTACAGCATATATAGGAGGGGTGGACCCTCAAGGAACGTTTCGGTTTATCACATCAAATGGGATCACGTATGCTGCCAAAGTATCAGGCAGCATGTTAAATGAATTATTTGAACTTCAAGGGGAAAAAGTAACCCTAACACTCGAAGGAAAAAGGGGTCAACAAATGACTTTACTATCTTTACAATAAATCGTACAAAAAAAATTAGCCTCAGGTTTGAGGCTTTTTTTCTTGGGATATAGTGCAATATGGAGGAACAAAATACTTTCTGGAGGATGAAGAGTGTTATGCATTCCTCATAATAATTGTTTCAAACGTATTAGCCACTGCTTTACAGGAGTCAGCGATTTCTTCTAGGCCTTCATAGATTTGTTTATATTTAATAATTTGGATAGGGTCTTTCTCAGAGGTAAACAAATGTTTAATGGATGCCCGCAGAATGTTGTCGCAATTAGACTCGATTTCTTTAATTTTGATTGCATGTTCTCTTATAAGAAGCAATTTCTTTGTTGAAAGCAGTTCAATCGCTGCATCAATTTCCGTTGCACAATTTTTGATCTCATCGACAAATTTAATCATATAATAGTCCATTTCCATAATAGAGTACATTTCAAATAGTGCAGCTGTATGGTATAAACCGTCCAAAATATCATCCATGGTTAATGAAAGAGCTAAAATATCTTCACGCTCAATTGGAGTGATGAAAGCATTATTTAGATCTCTAATAAGCTCATGAACCATGGTATCCCCGTTTGATTCAAATTCTTTCATCTTTTCAGTAAAAATTTTAAGATCACTAATATTTTTTAATTTGTATTCAGCAAAATAATTCACACTTCTTTTTAAATTTAAAGATTTGCTATTTAAATGATTAAAGAACTTGTCATTCTTTTTTGCCATTAATTAACCTCCACATGGTCCAATTAGTGTAATTGCCTAACAAAATGGTTATAAAACCTTTATCAAAGTGCTTTTAAAAGCAATTACTATAATAAATGCAACCATTGGACAAAAGTAACGGCTTACGTCCTATATCTACTCGACAAAAAATGGCCGAATGTTTTTTTTTATTTATTAAGATATTAAAGAAATTAGCTATTCGCTACATATGGCGGGTTTCGTCATAGGGAATGTAGTTGTCTCGTAAAAGACCTAGTGAAAAAGCCCTTCCCATTCTTAAGCTCTTAACATAAATTGTAAGGAATAATCCTAAAGGAGGGCTATAATATGTTTGGTTATGGTGGTTTTGGTGGTTGTGGCTACGGCGGTTTCGGCTATGGCGGCGGCTTTGCTTTAATTGTTGTATTGTTTATCTTGTTAATCATCGTAGGAGCAGTAATCTGTTTCTAAGAAGAAACAATTATTCTTAACTAAAAAAGCCCAATAAGGGCTTTTTTGGTTGAAACGATAACTCACCAAGGTGTATGGTCCATGGATTGGTAATGGGGTTTCGGCTACACACTAGCTTATGCAGCCTTCCATGCGAATAACCAATGAGTTAAGCCTGATTTTGGAGAACTTTTTTTCATTTAGCTCAGCGCTTGCCTATTCAGTTTTAATATCTTGTACATATATTATTACTACACCCAACCCAAATATTTATAAAGTTTGACCTCCAAAGAACGTTTGCTTATAAAGCAGACGTTTCTTGTATTTTTAGGCAAATCGCTGATTTTGTCTTCCTTTTAAGCACTTTGGGGAAATTCTTTCTCTGCCTTTTTTAAAAATAATCTTTTTAAAAAAGGTATGGACCATCGATCCAAACCAATTTTTCCCGCATTTAGTCCAGCAACTAGAATAAACATCCCAAGTAAAGCCATTTGTGGATTTGTACTGGTTGTTCCAGAGAACATATAAGCAAAGTTCATAGTAAGCCCCATTAGTATAGAAAATGAGGTGAACATACCTAAAATTAATCCGAGACCTACTAAAAATTCACCCCAAGGAACGATTACATTAAAAAGATCGACATATGGTAATGCTACCTCTTTTAAAAAATTTCCCCACCAAGGTTGAACTGCAGGGTGTTCACCAGACATACTTTTTACTGCTCCATTCAAAAAGCCGCTTGCATCAAATTTTCCACTAGAGATTTTCCCCCAACCAGCATTTAACCACTGCCAACCAAGATAGAGTCGAAGTAAAGTAAGCAGCAGTGAGACCAAACGGTTTTCCTTTAAAAATGTAATAAACATAATAAAACCCCCTAAATAATTGATAATTCTTATCATTGATAACGATTATCATTATCGTTTAAACAGGTATTTTAGTCAACGAGTGTAAAGTACTAAGTTTTTTGGGGTTAGATAGACCAATATCCCTATTTCCTTCATCTACTTACGAAGCAAGTTAGTTAAAGAACAAATGTATTCTAGGTTAACAGAAGCTGAATGATCAGCTCCTAATTGAAACCTTCCCACATTGGAGAAGGTTTTTTTTTGCATAAATAATGACTCGGAGAATACTCCAAGCCATTGAGGTAAATTAAGACTCTCTTTTTCTAGTCTGTTAAGCATCTGGAATAATTGTAAAAGCAATTGTTCGAACCGGAGACTCTGTTTTCTTGCTCGTAGTATTGTAGTATTTAGTCAATAAATCGTTTAATTCGTTTTGAAATTGTATAAAGTGTTCCTCATCAATCTTTAATTCAACTACAGAAAAAGCAGCAAGGTCCTCCTGGCAGTTTTGTTCTCCTAATTTCTTAAGATAATCTTGATATTGAGTCATAAGTAATAATTGATAATAGGAAAAATAGGTTAATTTTTCCTCGTTAGAAGCCTTTTTCCATTCCTCTACGTCAATTCTTGCCTCTTCTTCATTTAAAGCATAATATTTTTCGGAAACAGATTTCACCTTTTTTTCATTAATAACGTGGATGACACCGGAATCCACCATGGTTTGTATATGCCTATATAGACTTGATTGAGGCACATCTTTAATGATTTTTACCATTTCTAATGGTGTTAGTCCAGTTTCTTTATTTCTCATTAATGCTTGGCAAATTTTCATTCTTACTGGATGCATGATAACTTCAATTTTGTTACTCACAATTTCACCTCATTTATTGTTCAATTTTAATCTCATTATAAATAATGAGAATGGCTATTGCAACACACCTGCGACTAGGTTATCATTATTAAGAATGAGAATGAGATTGAAGGGAACGATGGAAATGAAGCTGCAATATGGTCTGGATGACCTAAAGGATATTGATTTTATGGCTCTTCTACCTATAATAATGCCAGTTATTGTAGTAAGTACGATCTTAAATTTAATTGCATTAATTGATTTATACCGCCATAGAAAGACAAGAAAAAATATGCTCTCATGGGTGCTAATTATTCTATTTGCCAATACACTTGGACCTATTCTGTACTTCACCATAGGGAGAAAGGATAGTGAGAGAATATGAAATTAGAAATCAAAAATGTTACGAAAAAATTTAAAGGAAAAATGGCTGTCAATAATTTTTCGATGGAACTGAATTCAGGAGAATGTGTCGGATTAATCGGTCCGAATGGGGCAGGAAAGTCCACATTAATAAAAGTGATTTCAGATATTATCAATTCAGACTCTGGTGAAGTTTTGTTGAATGGGAAAAAAATATCGAAAATGAAAAGGGAAATTGGTTACCTGCCACAGTACCCTAACTTTTTTCATTGGATGACAGCGAAAGAAACGCTTACGTTTATGGGTCAACTTTCTGGAATGCTAAAAGAAGAATTAACAAACGGGATCCCTGAAATTTTGGCAAAAGTCGGACTAGAAGGTGAAGAAAACTCAAAAGTCGGCACATTTTCTGGTGGAATGAAACAGAGACTTGGTATCGCACAAGCACTATTACATAAGCCTTCACTTATTGTCATGGATGAGCCAGTATCTGCATTAGATCCAATTGGGCGAAGAGAAGTGTTAAACCTGATCGAGGAAATAAAAAAAGATACTACTATTTTATTATCAACCCATATATTAGGCGATGCAGAAGAAATATGTGAACGATTTGTAATCATAAAAAATGGAACAAAAATAGAAGATACAACAATCACTGAACTGTTGAACCGAAATAACGAAAATAAATTAAATTTAGAAATCATATCGAAGGATCAGAAATGGATTGGCATGATAAAAAAATTACCTTATGTGAAGGAAGTCGAGGTCATAGGGAATAAAGTCCAAATAAAAGTTGAAAACATCCAAAAAAACAAAAATATGCTCCTGATGAATGCACTCTCTCACGACGTGGACATCGTAAAATTTGAAATCAATAATGATACTTTAGAAGAAATATTTTTAAAATTGGTGGTGTGAAAAATGAATAATTTTACTGTACTAACAAAAAAAGAATTTGTTCAAATGGTACGTGATTTTAAAGTTATTTGGCTACCGATTGTCTTTCTCTTTTTAGGAATAACTCAACCAATTGTAACTTATTACTTGCCATCCATTTTGGAATCGTTAGGAGGAGGGACTGGCATTACAATTGATCCAAGTGTGGCAGTTCAAAAAGGAGGAAAAGTACTAGCCACCACGTTAGGGTCCCAATTTGATCAGCTTGGGATTATGATTATTGTTATCTCAATGATGGGGATAATTCAAACAGATAAATCAAATGGTATGTTGGCCTTTATCTTAACTCGACCTGTTACTGTTATTTCATATATCGGTGGAAAAATTGTATCAAATTATTTGATAGTAGCTTTTAGTGTAACGATTGGATACCTTTCATCTTTTCTTTACGTAAATTATCTTTTCGAAGATGTTCCATTTTTAGACATGATTGCTGCACTAATGTTTTATCTTGTATGGGTTCTTTATATCGTATCTTTTACGACGATGATTAGTACTATTTTTCACAGTCAAGGTATTATCGCACTAATTTCAATTGTTTACCTTTTAGGTTGCAGAATTATCGTCGGTTTGAATCCAGCAATTGATTATGTAAATCCAGCCAGCATGAGTAAACATGCAATGGAATCTCTAATCACAGGTTCGGTAAATTTAAACGAAATAGTCAATGTACTACTAACAATTGCTTGTATTTTGCTGACACTCTGGGTAACGAATTATTGGATTGCCAATAAAAAATTTAATCATGAATAAAAACTGTGATTAATACCATCTTGAAACCTCTCCGTTTTATGACGTCATGTTGTTATTTACCTATGGGTGAATGTCTAAACCTAGGACAATCGTGGAACATAGTATAAATTTGTGGTCCTTATAATCAGGATAAGAAAAAATAAATAACCTTGGTGAGGGGAATGTTTCAAAATGGAAGAACAAAAACAATACCGCGATGATTTGTTGGAATGGTGTAATACCATTTATTCTAATTGGGAAAGTATGAAACCAAAGGTTACCAAGCTCTTTGATATGGAAAGGTTAGAGGAATGGGAAGGATCATGCCGTCAATTAAAAGAGAAATTACAAGCAGATTTAAACGTGGACTTTGATGACTATCTGACAGCTAAAAGTCTTTATGAACAGTGGGAACAGCTTTTTAAAGAAACGAATGCGTATCAAGAAGAAATTGAAGTCGATTCTGATCAACGTTTGGAATTGGAAGACGAACAACAATTTCATGAGGAATTATTGGAAACGAATGCTTATCGAGAAGAGATTGAAGTCGATTTTGATCAACGTTTGGAATGGGAAGACGAAAAGCCATACCATGAGGAATTATTGGAAAGGGCTGCTTACCAAGAGGAGATTGAGGTTGATACAGATAAACGTGTGGATTTAGACGAAGAACTACAATACCGTGAAGAATTGTTGGAATGGTGTAATACCATTTATTCTAATTGGGAAAGTATGAAACCAAGGTTTTCAAAACTTTTTGATATAAAAAGTTTAGAGGAATGGGAGGAATCATGCCGCAATTTAAAAGAGAAATTACAGGAAGATTTAAAAGCGGACTTCGATGACTATCAGACAGCTAAAGACCTATATTACCAGTGGGAACAGCTAATCAAAGAATCGTATTCTTATAAAGTAGAAATTGGAGTTTAAATTCTGCTTAAGATTTAGGTATTTCATCACTTATTAGGGGGTCGGAATCCAGAATTTTGTCTAAATAATTTTCTCCAACGACAAAGTTATGACAAAAAGTAGAAGAAGTATATAAAGGGGAATATTTATTATCAATACATTATAAGTGAAACCCGTCGCTCAGTTCATTGGAGACAAGTGGTAACGGGTGCTTGAGTTCAAGATATGGTTGTCTTTTTGGCAGCCTTTTTTTCTTGTTCAGATAACGGTTCAGGGTAGTGGAATAAGGTTACTCCATTAAGAAATTAACTTTTCAAGAAGGCTGTTAATAAAGGGATTTTTCTATTTCAATATAGAAAAAATCCAAACACAAAGTCCGATAATATTTGCTAATAAAAAAGAAATAATTAAAACGTTTTTAAATCGATCCATTTTTTCTCCTTATTCTTACAATTAATATGTATACTACTCTATTTTAAACTATTAAATTTTTCATTATAGCATATATTTTTTAATTTTCACTCAATTTTGATTGACAATGATTATCATTTAGGTATAAAATCATAAACGAAAATGATAATCATTATCATTTTCGTTATGGAATATTCTTAATAGATTCGTAGGAGGTGATAATAATGAGTACATTAATTAATAAAGTGGTCTTGCAAGTATTGGTAACTGTAATGCGTATTCTTTTTGGTGTAGGATGGCTATTAGCAGGTGTAACGAAGATTAGTGAAAAACACTGGTTTAGTGAACCTGGTGTTTTTATCGAACAGTATTTATTAACAGCAGTAGAAAAACCGAATGTTCCAGAATTCTATAAGTATTTCATTGAACATATAGCATTAGATCATGTTATTTTCTTCAATTATACAATTCCTATTGTGCAGATTATTTTGGGAATATGTTTAATCGTTGGAATTATGATTATTCCTTCTGTTTTTATTTGTCTTTTTATGCATGTGAATTTTATTCTTTCAGGAAATATGAATTTAATAAGTCTGACCCTTTATACAAGCGCATTTGCAATTATATTTTTTATACAACGTAGTTATGTTTTCAGTTTAGACCGATATTTTGGAATAGATCAAAAGCTTTCTTTTAAGAACAAAAAGTTAGAAGAGCCTGTTATACCAAAAAGGCTTATTAAGAATATTTCTTAATTAATATGAAGATTTTCTTTAGATTAGTTTAAAAATTAGTCGTTTATTAGCTATTATTCAATTTATTTTTTATTTTATTATGATGATAGATAAAATTATTATGTTGAAAGGATATTATTATGCAAAACAAGCCATGGAAAGTGATGTCATCTATTGCACTTGCATCCACTTTATTACTAATTGCTGGATGTACGAGCGATAAGAAAGTTGCTAAAGAAGAAAAAACATCAGAACAAAAGCAACAAGTAAGTAAGGACGTGACAAACGCTTCTGTAACAGTACCTGTGACAGATTATACGTTTGATACAGCAGGTAACATGTTCGCCTATGCAGAATTTGAACTTTCAGGAGAACCCTTAGTAGAGGGACTAGGACTTGATTTGGATGTTCTTGATCCAAAAAAATTAGATTCGCCCACAAAGTTTGATTATACAGCAGGAATTGAATCGTATGAATATTCAGAGGAAGCAATGTATGAAGTTGTAGAAAAATCAGGGTTAGGGCTACATTTAATTAATGGTCCAGTTGTCAAGGAATTAGCTAAAAAGCAGGGGAAAGAATCAGATGAATTATTAGGAGAGCGTTTCTATAAATTAGCTGATGCAGTTGGCTATCCTCGTGAAGAGATTCATAGGAATATGTTTCCTACCTTTATTGAATATGCAAAAGGTGATCCTCATTATATTCAAGAAGTAGATACTTCTAACTATGCTTCAGGAGAAGAAAAAACATACGTTCCTCAATTTCAAGTGAACTTTAAGTCACTTCGATGGGATCGTAATAAAATGGATAAAGTATTAAATCCAGCAGCATATGGGGGGGCATTCTTAAAACAAGCTCTTTGGGCCGGAGATTTTATGGGTGGGTTTCATACTGTAGACGGTGATGAAGAATTGGAAGGTGAAACACCTACTGATGATCATAATGATAACGTTGCCATCGGTGTCAGCTCAGCAGATGGTATGCAGGGAGCCATCCTAGTAGAGGAAATTTGGAACAAATTAAATTACGTTCGTGATCACTTATTTTACAAGGCAAATGATAAGAGATTACTTCCAGCAAGTGTTGGAAGTCAGTATGATCCATCAAAAGGCTATGTTTATTTACCTCATACAATCCAAGTAAAAGAAGACGGAAATACAGACGTTCCTAATGCCGAGTCACTAGAAGTAACAGATGCGCGCAGTATTTTAACAGATCAATGGTTAATGCTTTGGCCTTCATCTGAATTCTTAGGCACGACAGATCAGCGTCCGGAAAATAAAAATGTTGCACCATCATTCCGAGCACTTTTTGATAGTGATCCTTATCCTGCTGCACCAAAAGTAAATCTTGATAACAATGCAGGAAACGATGTGACTGTAAACGATCCATACTCTGTTAACCGTGACGTACTGCTTCATGTGTTTAAAAACATTGATGCCATGCACTTTAATGAAAAAGAAGGTGCATTTGTAGTTGAACATAATGGTAAAGAGCAAGGAAATTATGTAGACACGTTTAATGCAGGTTATACAATTGAATCACTCCGTATTTTCCAGCGTGCAATTGATGGTCTTCCAGTTGGATATGCCAATTCAGAAGACGCTGAAGGATTAAATACAGCTGAAGGAAAACGAGCAATTGAACTCATCACAAAACAAGCAGATTTTATCATTGATAAACTGATGACAGATTCAGGCTTAGTTGCAAAAGGCTATACATTCGGTAAAGGTGCAGATGAGGAAACAACATTAAATGCACAACTTGGTGCCGTTCGCGGCTTAACAGCAGCATATCTTGCAACAAAAGATGAAAAATATCGTAATGCTGCTCGTACCGTTTATCAAGCAATGGATGAAACGCTTTGGGATAATGAGGCAAAAGCCTATGAAACTGTGAAAGGCGAAATGAAATATGATGCCTTTACTGCAGGTGGAGTATCTGCTGTCTTACGTGTTGCGATTAATAACTTAAGCAATATGGAAGGTGATGAAAAACAGCCAGAAGCATTGGAAGTGGAAACCATTATTTCACGATATGTTGATTTTTATAAAACTGTGATAGATGGTCCAGATCTTAAACAAGGAATGCAGGCAAGTGAATTCTGGGATACGGGTGATTTTTACATTGATGGTGATGAGTCTGGAAACACAGATGGAGATCAAGTTCCACAAACTCAAGCGGGTCATGGTAAATACGGCATTGCACCTGTTCTTGTACCTGTTGAAGTAAAAAAATAAAGATAAAGAGGGTAGGTAATCGTGAAGAAAATTGCCCTTTTCTGGTTAACGCTCCTATTGATGGGGGCGTTAGTTGGTTGTAAGGATGGAATAAACGCAGTTATAAAAGAGAAAGAGCCAGGAGTTGTCCGGGACTATGCTGTTAACAGCAACAATATTGTTATGAATAAGGCGGGTAATACCATTTATACAGCCAATATTGATGTAAATACAGTTACCATTGTTGACAGTCAAACAAAAAAGGTGACAGCTGAAATACCAGTTGGAAAATCCCCGGTACAACTAACCCTTTCACCAGATGAAAATAGTTTGTATGTTTCCTGTAGGTATGACAATAAAATTGACATCATATCAATTGAAAAAGAAAAAGTGGTTGATTCTCTTGATGTCGGAATTGAACCATATGGTGTTGTAACAAGTCAGGACGGCAAAAAGCTGTATGTTGCAAACTATCGATCTAGTACATTATCAGTAATCGATCTAACTAATAAAAAGATTGAGTCTGAGATTAAAGTCGGCGATCGACCTAGAACATTAGCGATTACGGCAGATGGGCATAAGTTATATGTTCCGCATTATTTAGATGCGAAAATTAGTGTGATTAATACCGAAACTGAAAAAATAAGTAAAGTAATTTCCCTTGCCGATTCACCAGATAATCACGATCGCAAAAAAAGCCAAGGGATTCCAAATTCATTAGAACAATTTGTGATTGATCCCGATGGAAAAAAAGCTTGGATTCCGCACTTGTTAACAAATGTTGATACACCTATTCACTTTCAAGAAACGATTTTTCCAGCCATCTCTGTCATTGATTTATCGACTGATGAAGAGTTGATTGATGAACGGAAAGAATTGTTTGAAGAAATAAATATCACAGATAAAAAGAATGACACAATCATTACCTCAAATCCTTATGATGTCGTCTTTCATCCAAACGGTAACAAAGCATATGTTGTCATGTCTGGAAGTGAAGATCTCGTTGTCTTCGATTTAAAACGTGGTGGTAATGCAACACAGATTTTAAGAAGAATAGAAGGAAATAATCCAAGAGGTGCCGTGATTTCACCAGATGGCGAAACCGTTTATGTTCACAACGCTATGAGTCATGATCTTGCCAAGATTTCTACAGGAGGAGACAGTCCATACGCTCGTGCAAAAATGAAAGGTGAGAATCTTGAGTTGATATCAAAAGATCCTCTGTCCCCACTAGTAAGAGAAGGGAAAACGATTTTTTATAGTGCCAATAGCGAGGAGTTTGCGACAGGAATTACAGGGAATAATTGGATGAGTTGTATTTCTTGTCATGCTGATGGTGAAATAAATGGACTTACTTTAAAGACTCCAAAAGGACCAAGAGATGTTCCAAGCAATGTTTTAACGACAAAAACCGGATTATTTATGTGGGATGGCAGTCGTGATGATTTTACGGATTATCTATTGACTGTGCAGGGTGAAATGGGTGGCATGACAGAATTTGATCCGGGAAAACCACTCCCTGAAGATGCCCGGCATATGTATGATGCGATGTTTGCCTATCTCGATGATCCAGATTCATTCCCAGTCCCAAAAAGTCCTTATCGTACTAAGGATGGAAGCCTAACCTCTACAGCAGAGGATGGAAGAAAATTGTTTGAAGGGAAAGCAGGCTGTATTGCATGTCATGCAGGGACTCAATTTACAGATAGCGTAAAGGCCATTGATAAAAACGGTCATTTGACAACGAGCAATACTAATTATTTGCATGATATTGGTACTACTAATCCGTTAGATAGACCATCTAAAGGTAATGCTAGACAAGGTTTTACAAACCCAAGAGATCCTCTTCATTTTGATGTTCCAACATTAAGAGGGGTATGGGCAAGTGCACCTTATTTGCATGATGGCAGTGCTAATACGATTGAAGAGGTTATTAAGCGAATTCGATATGAAGGAAAGCCTGCGTTTACAGACGGTGAAATTTTAAAAATAGCCGAATATGTACGTTCTATAGAATAGAGGGTAATCAAAAAATAGACAAGTAAATTTACAGAAAGCACCGTGTAAACGGTGCTTCATTACCCTTTTGAAAGGGTAGGAATTATATCTGCCCTGGGTAAAATGCCTCGTTGATTTCCCAAGACTCAACGATCTTGCGGGCTACAGCAGGTTCATATCCCATACCCATAAGGTACGTAATAGCCGCAACTTCTCGTAAGGCATGAGGAAAAGAAGTGTGCTGGGCTTCATGTAATCCATATTGAACAAGAGGTTCAATGTTTCTTAATACGGTGTGTTTATAATGGTGTGGGCTATACTGCTGCTGTTGACTAATGTGATAAGGATTGTATTGGTAAGGGTTATACAAAATACAGTCATCTCCTTAGATAAATAATTTGTAAAGTCATCATTAGTCTATGTGTGTTTTAACATGGGTGAAACGGATCGTGGAAAATTAATAGAGAAATGAGTGGGAGTCGTACCCCTATTAAGCTTTCGGGTGCCTCAGTTAAGAAGCCAAAATAAAGCCGATTCCTTAACCATCAGGAAATCGGCTTTTTAATGGGGTGAAACTTCCCTAGGCGCTAGGGCTAGTTGTACCACTATATTTATGTGAATGAGGATGGACTCCGTCAACTGTCGTCTCTCCGTGAAAATTATGATAATGTCCAACTCCACCAGGTAAGGGAATAGCAGGACCCGTTGTGCCTCGGATTTCATGTTTATGGCCATCATCCAACGAAGTCACGGTAAAGTAATTATGAGTATGTTGTACATCAGTAGCGGCAGGTTCTGTTGCCCCTGTATATCTATGGTCATGCCCTCCCATAAAAGAGGTCACTCCTGAAAAATGATGTCTATGAATAGGTGTGCCGTTCCAAGACGTCAGATATAATTGGTGAGAATGCTCAGTATCCATATCTGAATCACTTGAATGAATGATAAACCCAGTAACCGGAATTTCCATATCTTTTCCCCCTTTTCTAAATCGCTTTTACAATTTATGAAAAAACTAAATCATTCATGTCCTTTTTCGAAATAAACATATGAAAGAAAGAACCCAGAGTAGGCTCTTCCTTTCCATTAAAATTGACTTGACTAGGGGTTTTATTAAAAAAGGTAACTTAATGGTTTTAGGTATTGAATTTAGGCTGGTCCAATGGAATAAGTAGGAGTAAAAGTTACCAGAGCCAGTCTATCGACTGGCCTTTTGGGTAGTTTGAGGTGGAAATGAGGGAGTGGACAGTAAATAGGGGAAAGTGGACAGTAAGTAGATAGAAGTGGACAGTAAAAATCAAAAGTGGACAGTAAAGTGAAGAAAGCGGACAGTAAACCAAGGAATGAAGGCAGTGAAATTTCTTAAGAGTTTTCATTGCCATTTTCTTTGAAATAATTTATGAATAATTGCACTTGTAAAAGAGCCTAATACAGCACTTCCTGCAATATCAGATGGATAATGATGTCCTATCCAGATTCGTGACAATCCCGTTAAAAAAGAAAACCCCAACATAATAGATCCAAGAATGCGTTGATTAAAGAGGACTATTGTTGAAACGGCGAAAGTTAGTAGTGTATGTTTACTTGGAAAGGTCGAATCGAATTTAGAAGGGGTAAGTATCCCTACTCTCCCTTCTATAAATGGACGGGGCTTAAAATAAAATAACTTAATTATAAAATGCATGAATAACGAAATCATGATAGACACGACTGCTTCAATAGTTACATTCCTTTTTTTAAAAAACAAAATCACTAAAATAATGAAGAAAACAAATTTCATCTTTTTGGAAATAAGTATCATTAATTTATCTATTAATAAATGACGCCCGGAAAGCAAATTTATTAAACGAAATAGTTTAACATCCAAGCTTATTCACCTCTGTTTACTGGAAAATTTTGGATAAAACGATAAATAACTTGATTCAATTCACTTGCTGCTTTTGTTGGGACCTGATGTTTAATGCCTTCAACAAAGGTTATTTCATTTTGAGGTAGTTTCGTATGTAGTAGTTGTGCATAACGATAAAATGTTTTATCTCTTCCGCCATAAATGAGGGAAATTGGCATTGTAATGTTCTCTAGTTGATCGGAAATGTTATAGTTCAAACTGTAATCATAGTATTGCAAGATGTTTCTAGCATCACCTTTTTTAGCTTCTAGTAACATCTTGTCGAACAACTCTTTTGTATTTGAATTGCTATTGGATATTGACCGAGCTAATGCAGGCAATGCCCCAATCCTTGCAAGGTTTTTAGCAAGGCGTATTCTGTTTTTTAGACGCCAGTCACTTACCTCAGACATTCCACTAATAATGATTCCACCTAAAGCACGCCCTTTTGATGTTGATAACAAAAATTCCAATAGGATAGATGCCCCTGTTGAATATCCGCATAAAAAGGCTTGCTTTATATCCAGATGGTCCAATAGTTTTTTTATATCCTCAACGATTAATGGATAGGTAACAGGTTTTCTTGAAAAGGGACTCCTTCCATGTCCTCGTATATCAAAGGTGATAACCTGAAAAATACGAGATAGTTCTTCTAACTGGTATATGAAATTCATAGAAGTTAGAACAGGTGGATGAATAAATATGATTGGAATTCCTTTACCTTTAATAGTGTAGTAAAGGGTACTCTCATCAACATCGAGGATTGGCATTATATCACCTCAAATTATTAATACCTTGATTTGCTTTCATTTATTATTGGGTTCATTTTGTTGAATCATACAAAAAAGGCTTGGTCTTCCCAGCTTTTTTACAACTCAAATTCCCATTTAACTGCCCACCGGTAGAGAGGGCACGAATACCACAGGTATCTAGTACTAATGACAATACTTAAGAAAACCCTGCTCAATCGTTAAAAAAAAGAGCATAAATTATGCTCTTTAACATTATGATTTATCCAATCAGTATTTTTTCTTCTGCATAACGGAAATTAGCCTTTTTGTTTGAATGAATTGCTAGTGCAAAAGCCATCGTCAATGGACCAACCCTTCCAATAAACATCATTATTGTAATCAGAATTCTTCCTAAAGGGCTCAACTCCGTAGTAAATCCAGCACTCAATCCTACAGTTCCAAAGGCGGAGACTGTTTCAAATGCTAACTTGGACATATCAGCTCCTTTTTCAGTTATCGTCAGTAAAAAGAAGATAACGAAAATAAAAAGAACTCCAGAAACAGCAATTGATAAAGCTCGAAATACAAGTGAGGTTGGTACTCTACGTTTAAATATATTGATATCTTCCTTGTTGGTTATTACTGACCAAAGAGCGAAAAGCAATAAAGCAAACGTTGTAACTTTGATTCCACCACCTGTTGAACCAGAAGATGCTCCGATAAACATTAATCCCATCATATACACAAGAGAACTTAGAGTCATTTGACTTATATCGATTGTATTAAAGCCTGCTGTACGGGGGACAACTCCCTGAAAATAAGCAGCCCACCATTTGTCTGCTGTTCCCAAACTTCCTAAGGTAGCAGGATTGTTATATTCTAAACCAAAAATGATTAGTGTACTGACAACATTAATCAATAAAGTAAAGAATAAAGCTAGTTTAGTGTGAAGAGAAAACCTTCTCAAATTCTTCTTTTGAAATACATCTGAGACCACAAAAAAACCAATACCACCCAACATAAATAACGAAGTAATGACAATATTTACAGTTGGGTCACCAACCCACTTGCTTAAACTATCTGCTTCAAGTCCAAATCCTGCATTATTAAAGGCAGAAATGGAATGGAATATACCATAGTATATTGCCTTTCCAACACTCATTTCCTGTGCCCATCGAATGGACAAAACTACAGCTCCAAGTGTTTCAACAATTAAAGTAATGATAATGACACGCTGAACTAATTTGATGACACCTCCCAATGTAAAAGTGTTTAATGAATCTTGTAACAACAATCTTTGTTTAAAGCCGATTCTTTTCCCAAGGATAATAAACATCAGTATTCCACTTGTCATAAATCCCCAGCCACCTACTTGAATAAGGAACAGCAAAACGATTTGTCCAAACAAAGTAAATGTAGTGCCAGTATCAACAACGGCTAATCCTGTTACACAGATTGCTGAAGTCGATTCAAATAGGGCATCAATTAAGCTGAGATGATGCCTGTCTTTAGTAGCACCGGGAATCATTAATAAACACGTTCCCAGAAAGATTAACCCCGTAAAACCAAGAATAAGAATATGAGCAGGGTGTAGTTTTATTAGTTTAGGTCTTCTAACGTTTTTGGAAAACGGCATAATTTACTCCTTACCTCAATTTGATTGGAATTTATCACTTAATAATATTCCTTTATCATTACTTCCTCAACTATTCCTAAAGTAAAAATGGCTACGGGAAGTTTTGGGCAATATGAAATTAGACCCAGTTTTTTTGGTATTGACTTAATTGACGAGACCATTTTCATTCTCTGTGGTGAAGTGCCGATTTTTGCACTTCATGGATGGCAAACGGGGCAGGTTTGTTGAAGTACTTTAGTAATCTAAACTGGAAAATAAGGCTGATAAATTAGAAGAGATTTTACATAAATTTGTGGATATAATTTATGTTGTCTGACTATAAGGAGGAAAAAACGTGTTTAATATCGAAAGACCAAGAAGAATACTTTTAGATCTGGCAGTTACTTTAGATGGATTTATTGAAGGTCCAAAAGGGGAAGTAGACTGGTGCATTATGGACCCCGATATGGACTTCAATAATTTCTTAAATCATATTGATACTATTTTATATGGAAGAAAAAGTTATGATTTATGGGGTCAGTATACCCCTGATATTGAAGTTTCTGATACAGAAAAAGAAATTTGGGAATTGGTACATAGTAAAGAGAAATATGTATTTTCCAAAACACAAAAAGAGTCTGAAAATAACGTAAAATTTATAAATGAAAATATTGTGGAAGAAGTAATTAAATTAAAGAATAAGCCTGGAAAAGATATTTGGCTTTATGGTGGGGCAAGTCTTATTACAACCTTTTTAAATCTAGGACTTGTTGATGAATTTAGATTATCTGTTCACCCTATTATTTTGGGAGAAGGAAAACCCTTGTTTATTGACATAAAGAAGCGGGTGAATTTAAAACTGGTTGAAACAAAAAGGTTTCCTTCAGGTGTTGTTCAATTATGTTATCATCTTAATGAGAATCCAAAGTGAAAATTAATAACTAATTCATCTTTCGGGTGTGATTTTTTTTGATGTACTTTAGCTAAAAACATATGTAACAGAATAAATGGTGTTCTAAAAAACAAAACCATCCTAGAAAGGATGGTTTTGGAAAATGGACAAGAATTTTTTATATAACATCATATTCCGACCGCCAGAAAATGTATCTGGGATATCTTATCATTTTTGATAAAGATGCTTACACTTTATTGCTGATTGTACTGAGGTTCTTCCCCTTGAATTTCTTGAAGACGAGGTTCAAGGCTTTCAAGCACGGATTTTGTTTGTTGTGCGGCTTGTTGATAAAGCTGTTTTGCATTCTGGTTATCGGTTGCTAAAGCAAAAGTTTCAAAGCTTGCTTGTGCACCTTTTAAACTTGCTAAAGCGGTTTGAACATCTTTTCCAACTGTCATTTTTTAAACCCTCTTTTCATTGATGTAGTATGCGAATATTTTTGTCTACTCGACTTACTTAAAATGCTCATAAATTTGAAATTTACTCTGCTTGAATAGAAAAAAGCGTCAGAAGGTAACTTAATGGTTTTAGATCCTGAATTTAGGTTGGTCCAATGGAATAAGTAGGAATAAAAATAACCTGATCCAGTCTAGCGACTGGATTTTTGGGTAGTTTGAGGTTGAAATTGTGGGAGTGGACAGTAAACAGGGGAAAGTGGACAGTAAGTAGATAGAAGGGGACAGTAAAATTGCAAAGTGGGCAGTAAAGTGAAGAAAGTCGACAGTAAACTATGAAAAGTGGACAGTAAACCATTGAATGAATCTACTGGATGGCGAAATAGATCTGATAAGCAGCGGAATTCCTGATCAGACCGGCCAAATCCATTATCGCCAAACTATCACTCTGATTTTTGTTGTTGCTATACTTGCTAGAATGGGAATCTAGTATCTTAACCTAAAATTTTCATCCCAGCATGATTAAAAAAGGTAACTAAAATTCTGCCACGGTCCGAGATCCAGTTCAAAAAATAAAAGGTTCTCCATAAGAGGCAAACATAATGACCTTAGCCAGGAAAACCCCCTGGCTTTTTAGCATTCTTGTTAGTAGTTGAACGAAGGGGGAAGGTTATAATAAATCGCACTCGGATTTAATGATCCATTTCAGTAGATACTATCTAGGAAGTTTTTCTAGTCAAATATTAAAAAACGGTATATAATCATTTTATTATTTATGCCTATAAATATAATAGATAGTAATAAATCTAATAAGTTGGTATAAAAATGGAGGGCGAAAAATGAAGTTTCCACATGATTTTTTATTCGGCGCGGCTTCAGCTTCTTATCAAATAGAAGGAGCGTGGAATGAAGACGGTAAAGGGGTAACCAATTGGGATGTCTTTTCAAAAATTCCGGGGAAAACGTATGAGGGCACCAACGGAGATGTAGCGATCGACCATTATCATCGCTACAAAGAAGATATTCGATTAATGGCCGAGATGGGACTGGAATCGTACCGGTTTTCGATTTCATGGGCACGTATTTTGCCAACTGGTGATGGTGAAGTTAATGAAAAAGGCTTGGAATTTTATAATAATGTGATCGATGAATGTTTAAAGTATGGGATTGTTCCATTTGTTACGCTGTATCATTGGGATTTGCCACTTACGCTGGAAGAAGTCGGGGGATGGACGAATAAGCGAACAGCGGAAGCATTCGTCAAGTATGCAGAAATTTGTTTTCGGTCCTTCGGTGACCGCGTTAAACATTGGATTACCTTCAATGAAACCGTTATGTTTACCGGCTTAGGCTATTTAAAAGGGGCGCATCCGCCTGGAATCCAAAACGATGAGAATAAATACTTTCAAGCGACACATTACGTGTTTTATGCCCATGCAAAAGCCGTCGAAGTCTATAAGGGGCTGAATCATTACGGCGAAATTGGGATTACCCATGTATTCTTACCAGCTTACAGCGTAGATGACCAACAGGAGAATATCCTAGCGGCCCGGCATGCCAATGAATATGAAACATTTTGGTATTATGACCCGATTTTAAAAGGAGAATATCCGTCTTATGTGGTGCAGCAATTACAGGAAAAAGGCTGGACGCCAACCTGGACAGAGGAAGAGCTGGATACCTTAAAAAGAAATGCCGGAAAAAATGATTTTATCGGACTGAATTATTACCAGCCGATTCGCGTCGAAAAAAATCACGAAGCCGTTTCAACCATGAAACATTCACGAGAAACATCGACGCTGACTCCTGGCAATCCTTCGTTTGATGGCTTTTATCGGACCGTAAAAATGGAGGATAAAACCTATACGAAATGGGGCTGGGAGATCTCACCGCAAGGATTTTTAGACGGGCTCCATATGTTAAAAGAGCGTTATGGGGATATCAAAATGTATGTAACCGAAAACGGACTCGGTGATGAGGATCCGATCATTGAGGGTGAAATCGTCGATGTTCCTCGGATTAAATATATTGAAGCGCATTTAAAAGTGATTAAGCGTGCCATTCAAGAAGGCATTCATTTAAAAGGGTATTACGCCTGGTCTGTGATTGATCTCCTAAGCTGGTTAAACGGCTATAAAAAGCAATACGGCTTCATTTACGTCGATCACAAGGATCACTTAAACCGAAAGAAAAAGCTGTCGTTTCATTGGTATAAGCAGATCATTGAGACGAGAGGCGAAGAGCTCTAAGTTAAAAAGAAAGCCTCTTGATATTATTCAGGAGGCTTGATGTATAATAAAGTCATTAAATAATGGAACGAAACAATAGGGAGATTATATGGCTGTAAAATATAAAGAAATTGCGGATCAACTAGAACATGAAATTCGGGAAGGAAAATTTGATCACACGAAAAAGCTGCCGACAGAAGATGAACTGATAAATAAATATGAAGTGAGCCGAAATACGATTCGGAAAGCCACTAATCAGCTCGTCAATCGCGGCCACATCTATCAGGTGCAAGGCAGTGGGATGTTTTTACGGGAAAAATCCGAAACCGATACGATCAATTTAGGCAGTCTAAGAGGCTTAACAAAAGATTTGACTTCAAAAAACATTGAGACGAAAATTCTCGATTTACATGTGCTAGAAGCCGATGAAGAGAAAGCAAAACAATTGCGTTGTGAAGTCGGAACCAAGCTTTATTATATCAAGCGGCTCCGGCTCGTAGATCAAGAACCCTTCTCGATTGAAATCAGTTATTTTAAAAAAGACATTGTCCCCTACTTAAACGAAGAGATCGCCTCGAGTTCTATTTATAGTTACCTGATCGACGACTTAAAATTAACGATTGGTTTTGCGGACAAAGTCATCAATTGCGAAAAGATCGATGAAGCCAGTGCGGGATTGCTCCAGGTTCATCCGCTCGATCCTGCATTGATTATTGAAAACACCGTCTGTTTAACGAACGGAACCATCTTTGAATTATCGAAATCCATCTTTCATTATCAAAAAGCAAAAATCTTAAATCGCATCAATTTTAAATAAAAACCGGTTAAGACGCCTGTTCTTAACCGGTTTTTATTTATTGTGTACATATGCCTTTCGCAGAATAAACATATGAAAGAAAGAGCCCATACTAGGCTCTTCCTTCCGAACGATCATTTAAAAATGACGATTTCATTCTCAAATGAAACATGTTCAGATTGTCCCAAAAAACTAAAATGTGGAAAGAACGATAATTAATAGAATGAACAATACAACGATTAAAACAAAGCTGCTGCCGCCATAACCATAACCACCGCCGTAGCCGTAACCGCAAAATCCCATATCTTTTCACCACCTATTTCGTTTGTGGATGTTAAATACCATCTCACCATTATTATATTTTTTACAAGAGAACGTGATTGGACATGCTCCGTTATTTTGAAGAAATCCGCGATCGTACCGTAATTTTTCTTAACCGATAAAAACAAGAAGAAGCGTATGCAAGATGACATACGCTTCATCCAGGGGTGATTCTATATCTGTGCTTGACGGCGGATGAGAGATTCCTGTCTCTCCCTAATAAGCTATGCAAAAGGAATAAGAAGGACTGGACAAGCGTTGAGAAAGGTTAGGAAAATTTTTTGCCTTATTCTCTAGCGGGCTGCTCAGAATACGAGGTATTTTGTTGATTTATGTATGAAAAAAGGACAGGGTTATTCCAGCCTGTCCTTCCTTCAAAAAAGTGACCTGTCACTTTTTTAAATTAGTAGCCTCCCATGAAGGAAGCTCCGATGATGATAAGCAAGATGAAAAGTACAACGATTAACGCAGTTGAACTATTTCTATGTCCATCACTCATGTTTCTCACCCCATTTTGAAAATAACGATTTAAAGCTCAAATGAGACATGTTCAAACTGTTCCAAAAACTAGAATGTTGAAAGTACGATAATTAATAGAATGAACAATACAACGATTAAAACAAAGCTGCTGCCGAAATAACCACCGCCGTAACCGCCTCCACAACCATAGCCCATATCTTCTTCACCACCTATTTGTTATTGAGGAAGTAATTTCCATCCTCTCAATTAATATATTTTTTTCAACGAAACATGATTGGACAAGTCCCCGTTTTGTTATTAAAATCCGCAATCGTACCGTATTTTGATGAACCGTTGAAAATCAAAAAGAAGCGCAGCTGGTGACTTACGCTCCTTTTCGGAGGTAATAATATGTCTGTTTTTTACGGAGGATGAGAGATTCCTGTCTCTCCCTAATAAGCTATGCCAAAGAATTAAAGCGGACTGGACAAGCGCTGAAAAGGGGTGAAATTTTTAAAAAATAATCAAAATGCCTGCTTTTTTATTTTTTTGTCCAAGTATCCACACTTTGATACAAAACCAATCATAGCTTATCTAAGAGAGGATAAAAGCGAGGTGGAAAAGTAATTGGATGGGGATCATCATCATCAAGAACAAAAGCCGGCAAGAGAAATAGACCCTTTTTCAAGATTCATGTTTGGAAACCGTAAACGTAGAGAAACACACAAAGAAAGCGAAAACCATGCAAAAGAAAATCCGGAACAAAACAAACGATCGTCTGTAAATGATTGGTTTTTTGGACGTAGAAAAAAGGAACCTGCAACAGCTCATAAAAACAGGCAGCATCAGACACAAAACACCCAGAATAAAATAGAAAACTTTATGAACAATGTTGATATTGACTTACTTATGCAAACCTATGACACCTTCGTTACGACAACCAAACAATATAAACCACTACTTAAAGAGATCACACCCTTTTTCAGTAAAATTACTCAAAAATTTAAAAAGTAGCTTTTTAGTGCCATGGCTAAAAACTAGAAAATACCTACATTTGAAGTGTAGGTATTTTCTATTGAACCCCCTTTCATAGCTCTACTCCTTTCTAAAAATTGGACAAGTTCACTTTTGTCGAAAAAGTCCGCAATCGCACCGAATATTTTTTCATTTTATTCGATGAGGAGCACCGTATTCAGGTGGGTTTTTTTCATATATTGTCTAATTGCACAAAACCCCAAGATTTTGGCACAAAACCCATTAGAAATGGCACAAAACCCCTTGAGAATGGCACAAAACCTCTTGAAAAGGAATCACCCCCTTTTCTAGTAAGGCTCTTTTCACAAACTTTGTTGCATTTGGAGTTTAATAAGGGTAAAAAACCTTTTCATTGGGAGCGAAGCAGCTTGAAACCTTAATAAAAAATCAAACCCAAATATTTCTTGTTCATATCAGTATAATCTTTCACAAGGTATAGAAAAAAAACCGACCTCCACATATGGAAAATCGGCATTCTCTTCTACATAATTAAATTTTAATCAAGACTTTCGGCTAAGCGTTTATCCTGTGGTCATAGTTCTCCCTAATCCGCTTCATATCTTCAATTGGAGGAAAACCAAACATTCGTGAATATTCACGGCTGAATTGCGATGGGCTTTCATAGCCTACACGATATGCCACAGCAGTGGCATCCGTGGACTCAGATAATAACAGACGACGAGCTTCCTGTAGTTTTAATTGTTTTTGAAATTGAATAGGACTCATTGCAGTTACTTCTTTAAAATGCTTATGAAACGAGGACACACTCATATTGGCTGTTTCTGCAAGCTCTTCAACCTTAAAAGGTTTATCATAGTTAGTCATTATTTGTTGGATGGCATTTTTAATGTGATAGGTACTGTTGCCCTTTATTACAATTTTCTTCAGCGTATCACCATGTTCCCCCTTCAGAACTCTATAGATAACTTCTTTTGTGAACAGAGGAGCAAGTGTAGGAATATCTTCTGGGGTATCTAGAAGTCGAACTAACCTCACTACTGCATCCAACAAAGATGGATTTAGTTTGCTGACAAACATGCCTCGCCCTGAATTTCCTTCTGAAGCAGATGAAAAGTTGACATCGCCTAAAACTTCCAGAATTTCATTTGTAGTAAGTTCTAGTATAAATCCTAGATAAGGATTCTCAGGAGAGGTTTCAATGATTTGGCTTGTAGCTGGCAAGTCGACAGATGCAACAAGGTAATCTCCAGGACCATATCTAAAGTCCTCCATTCCTACCAATACTTCTTTCACACCTTGAGCCGTAATGCAAAGGGATGGCTTATAAACCCCATAGTTGGGATCTTTATCAGTAGAAGAACGACGAACAAAAAACAAAGAAGGAATAGCAGTCTCATGAACACCGTTCGTGCCTGTATGACGCTCGATGGCTCTTGCTAGTTCAGTTTGCTGAGTTAATGTTTTCTCTTGCATAAATTCTCCCCTTCTCCTGGTGATTCGTATGTAAATTATAATTTGTAATATACAGTTCTGTAAATGCACCTTAAGAGGATTAGGCAAACATTGAACACGAATAGGTTATAGGTTTTCTTTCAATTTGATTATAATAAATAGTGGTTCAACAAGATCTACAAATTCTAGGGTTTATCCATAAAATTAAAATAACTGGAGGATTTTACATGCAAAAAGTAACTTTGAACAATGGTGTTGAGATGCCTAAACTAGGCTTTGGTGTTTTTCAAATGAATGATGAAAAGGAATGTGAACAAGCTGTTCTTGACGCAATAAATGCAGGTTATCGTCTGATTGATACAGCAGCTTCTTATCTAAATGAAGAAGCAGTAGGCAGAGCAATCAAGCGAAGTGGTGTGCCAAGAGAGGAATTGTTTATTACTACAAAACTCTGGGTTCAGGATACTGGTTATGAGAGCACAAAAAAAGCATTCGCAAGAGCACTGGAAAGACTTCAATTGGATTATTTGGACTTGTATTTAATTCACCAGCCGTTTGGTGATGTTCACGGTTCTTGGCGTGCGATGGAGGAATTGTACCGTGAAGGTAAAATCAATGCTATCGGAGTGAGTAACTTTCATCCAGACCGCTTGATCGATTTAATCATTCATAATGAAGTTGTTCCTGCAGTTAACCAGGTCGAAACACATGTATTCAATCAACAAATTGAAAGCAATAACTTTATGAAAGAAAACAATGTCCAAATTGAGTCTTGGGGACCATTTGCTGAAGGAAAAAATAACTTCTTCCAGAACGAAATTTTAGTATCAATCGCTGAAAAGTATAATAAATCCGTGGCTCAGGTGGCTTTACGTTGGCTAACACAAAGAGGCGTTGTTGCGATCCCGAAGTCTGTTCGTAAGGAAAGAATCGTCGAAAACTTCAATATCTTTGACTTTGAACTAAGCATTGAGGATATGGAGAAGATTGCTACGTTAGATACTAAGGAGAGCTTGTTCTTTTCGCATAGAGACCCTGAAATGGTGAAATGGATTGGTACCCGTAAATTGGATATTTAATTATATCACCAATCGTTTAAAATCTTTAACTAACTGGTAGCATTACTGGAACATCGGTAATGCTTTTTCTTATTGAAGTAACGGAGCAGTTTAGTTGAAGATCGATTTTAACTTGTGTTCAACAATCGGGCCAGATTGTGTAGGACTTTCCCCATTGGAATATTATAATATCCTCGATTTACATTAGATGGAAATGGAAAGGTAATCAAGAGTCAGGAGTGTAAAATGAAAATTTTATTAATTAACAATTTTCTTCTCGTTTGAAATATAATTTGAGAAAAAAGCACTTTCTAGTGGTTCTAAAGCATTGGGGAAAGGTGGTAATAATTACTGGAATTATTTCTTTACTGTTCGTTCTCAAAATGATATCATAGGCTGTGTAAGGAGGGGAATAAACCATATTTTTTTAAAGTAATGGGAATGTTCATTCTCGAAAGTAGCTTCGCATGAATTCATACATGGTTTCATAATTGCGCGTAGATATGTTGGATGAGAACAAAAGGATTGTCACACCTGGAAAAACACTGGAATATTCAGACCGCTGAAATCCCGGGTGGCTTCGGATTCCAAACTTGCTGGTTCTAATGCTTTCCAAATGAACCTCCCAGTACTTTCAAAGACTTTTTTAACGAACGTTCTCAAATATGCTATAATGCGTTCGAAGGGAGGGGATAGCATGGCTAGAAACAAAGAATATGATGAGAATGAAGTATTACGAAAAGCTATGGAACTTTTTTGGAAACAAGGCTATGAAAAAACCTCCATGCAAGATTTGGTCACGCATATGGGCATCCATCGCAGAAGCCTGTATGATACGTTTGGAGACAAGCATGCGTTGTTCATGAAAGCATTGGAACGCTATGGCGAGATAGTAGAAACCAAAATGGACACGCAAGTAAAGCCGCTGGATTCGGTCAAGCAGGCCATCAGGCGTTTATTTGAGATGGCGATCCATCAAAACGAACAACAACCGATCGGATGCTTGACAGTGAATACAGCAGTTGAATTGTCCTTGCATGACGAAGAAGTAACAGAAAAGGTTGTGGAGGGTTTTTCCAAGACAGAAAGTCTGCTGTACGAGCTATTGTTGCGTGGTCAACAATCAGGGGAAGTATCCGATCATCATGATGTGGAAAGGCTCACTCAGTTTATCCATAATTCGTTAGTGGGATTACGCGTATTGGTGAAAACCACTGATGACAAACAAAAACTGGAAAACATTATCGACATGACACTGTCTGTCTTGGATTAAGTTTTCTTTTTTTGATATTTCGAGAATGTTCGTTCTCGAATCATAAGTGAGTCCCGCTGCGCCCGCACTTTTTAGGAAGCTAACAAGCCAAGCGAGTAAGGGGAAAGATATGATAGGAACGAAAATAGGGATTATTCGGCAAATAAAAGAACGAAGCGAAGATACGTTAGGTTTACTTGCTATTGGATTCGTGAAGGAATTCTATATTATTGAGGTAACAAAATGGGGGTGTTCCTATGAATAATAATGAAGAGAGTTTCTGTTCTCATTCTGTTCAATCTTTGTTCGAACCTTTTACAATCGGAAATTTAACGTTGCCTAACCGCATCGTGATGTCTCCGATGACTCGAGGTTTTTCTCCAGACGGGGTACCTGGGCCAGATGTAGCATCTTATTACCGCCGTCGCGCTGAGAACGGTGTCGGTTTAATCATAACCGAAGGTACCTTAATTAACCATCCGGCAGCGGCGAGCGATCCCAACTGGCCGAACTTCCATGGCGAAGATTCACTAAAAGGATGGTCGCAGGTAGTGGATGCTGTACATGAAGCTGGCGGGCGAATTATTCCGCAACTTTGGCATGTTGGTATGCGACGTAAGATAGGTGATCTACCGAATCATGATGCGCTGCCGATTGGACCATCAGGTCTTACCGCATCAGGTGACAAGGTAACTGATCCAATGAACGAATCGGAGATTTCAGCAGTGATTGATGCTTATGCGCAAGCAGCTACAGATGCTAAACATCTGGGTTTTGACGGGATCGAACTTCACGGTGCACACGGATATTTGATCGACCAATTCTTTTGGGAGAAAACCAATAAACGCACCGACCATTATGGTGGCGACATAGTCAAACGGACTCGTTTTGCTGTAGAAATAATCGAAGCTTGCCGTCGGGCAGTTGGATCAGACTTTCCCATTATATTACGCTTTTCCCAATGGAAGAGTGAGGATTATACAGCGAAACTAGCGGAAAGTCCAGCTCAGCTCGAACAGTTTTTAACTCCGCTAGTTAATGCTGGTGTCGATATTTTTCACTGCTCGACCCGTCGTTTCTGGGAACCTGAGTTTGAAGGCTCTAACCTTAATCTAGCGGGTTGGACCAAAAAGCTCACAGGCAAGCCTACCATCACTGTTGGTTCTGTAGGGTTAGACAGTGAGTTTTCAAGAGCTTCATTTGAAGGCAAACGGGCCAATAACGCTGATATTAGTAAGTTAATTGACATGCTTGAAAGAGATGAATTCGATTTAGTAGCAGTTGGGCGAGCATTACTAGCTGATCCTGCTTGGGTGACCAAGATACGCGACGGAAGAACAGACGAACTTGTGCCCTTTACTGGAGAGGCATTACAAACGCTTGTTTAAGTCATCGATACCACAATATCAAGGATAACAACCTAATTTCTAACTACCGAGCGATTCGTTCGAAAGGGGACAATACAATGTCAACATTTACTATTCCAACCACATCTAAATATGTCGAAGCCGATGGAATTCGGTTTGCCTATAGAAAGTTTGGCCAAGAAACAGGAATTCCGCTAGTTTTCTTCATTCACTTCCGCGGAACAATGGAAAACTGGGATCCTAATATGATTGGTGTTTTAGCTGAAAGTCGACCAATTATTCTTTTTGATAATGCTGGTGTCGGTGAATCCAGTGGTGAAACCCCATCTACTATAGCTGAAATGGCCAAAAATGCAGCGTCCTTCATTCTTGCACTTGGTTTGCGACAGGTCGATGTACTTGGCTTCTCAATTGGTGGGTTCGTAGCTCAGGAGTTAGTATTGCAACGGCCGGATTTAATTCGCCGCTTAGTATTGGCGGGTACCGCTCCACAATCAGGCGTTGGTCTCCATTTTCGGTACGATGTATATGTGGCAGGCACTAACGAAGATGCTAATGGCTCCTTCGAAAGATTCATGTTCCTTTTTTATCCTCCGACCGAAATCGGTCGGGTGGCTGGAGCTGCTTCACTGAAGCGTATTAGTGCCCAGAAAAAAATTGGAAGTTCGTTGCAGGTACGCGACGCACAATTGAAGGCGATAGAACAGTGGGCTGAACGGGTGCCTCACCAATCGTATGAGTGGTTACATAAGATTAAGCAACCAGTGCTTGTAACCAACGGGGTTGAGGATATCATGGTCCCTACCGAAAATAGTTACATTCTTGCTCAGCAACTACCTAACGCACAGCTTATCATTTACCCAGATGCCGGACATGGACACCTGTTCCAATATCCCAAACTGTTTGCCGAACATGTAAAGCTTTTTCTTGATGCCTAGTCTTCGATGAGTTCTACTTGTTCGAAAGAATTGACATTATTTGCCTTATCGTTTAATGCTATACCCACAGTACGCATGAGCAATACAATGGAACTGCACCCTCGATGGACATCTTCACCTGCGTCGTTGAAAAATACTCTTAAAAATTAAAATTTATTATTTAGGAGGCGTGGATAATGAATCACTTAGAAAACTTAAAGAAAATGATGACGGGTGAAATACCCGCCCCCCCAGTTGCACAAGTACTTGGTTTTAAGGTGATAGATGCTGAAGAAGGTAAAGTTGTTGTTGAAATAGAAGCTTCTGAAAGATTGCATAATCCGATGGGCACGCTACATGGTGGGATACTTTGTGATATTGCTGATGCTGCGATGGGATTAGCTTTTGCTAGTACGCTTGCTGAAGATGAACTTTTTACGACGATGGAAATTAAATTGAATTTCCTTAAACCTGTTTTTAAAGCGAAACTTCGAGCTGAGGGGAAATTAATTAAAAAAGGTGCCACAGTTGGGCTACTAGAATGTCATGTATATGATGAAAAAGGGAGTCTTGTCGCTCATTCAACTTGTACGTGTATGATTTTAAAAGGAAATTCTGAACAAAAAAGAGTAGAGAAGTGAAGTTTTGAAGGAATAGAGAATTCAACCTTTTTTTCACGAATTATTTATGTACAAATAAAATGAAGATTAAATTCACGAAGGGATCTGGTGAAGAAAATGACTAATTTTCAAGCAATGGTATTAGATAAAGTAAATGATCAAACAAAGTTAGAAATTAAACAATTAAGTATGGATGATCTTCCTGAAGGGGAAGTAACCATTCGAGTAGCATATTCTAGTGTGAACTTTAAAGACGGTGCAGTAGCTATCCTAAATAAGTTCGTAACCTCCTATCCGATAGTACCAGGAATCGATTTAGCTGGAACGATTATTGATTCAAAAGATGAACGATTTAAAACAGGTGATGAAGTCATTGTTACTAGCTACCAATTAGGAACAGGACATTTTGGCGGATTTAGTGAAATCGCACGTGTACCTGCGGAGTGGGTTGTTCCGCTTCCAACAGGATTATCTTTAAAGGAATCCATGATTCTTGGAACAGCTGGGTTTACAGCAGCATTAGCCGTTCAAAGACTTGAAGATAATGGATTAGAACCGAGCTATGGTCCTGTTTTAGTTGCAGGCGCTACTGGAGGGGTCGGCAGTATTGCTGTAAATATCTTAGCTAAAAAAGGTTATGATGTTGTTGCTAGTACAGGAAAAACAGATCAAGAAGAATATTTGAAAGGATTAGGTGCGAAACAAATCATTCATCGTGATGAAATTGTAGATAACGACAATCAGCCAGTGCGTGAAGAAAAGTGGGCTGGGGCTGTTGATCCTGTTGGTGGGAAAACACTCCAATACATTCTAAGTACATTGAAATATGGCGGATCTGTAGCTACATGTGGTTTTACAGGTGGCAGCGATGTTTCCACAACCGTTTTCCCTCATATTTCAAGAGGTATTAATTGGCTTGGTGTTGACTCGGTTGAATATCCAATGGAGAAGCGTTTGAATGTCTGGAATCGTCTAGGTGATGATTTGAAACCAACAAAATTAAATAAAGAAATGGTAAATGAAATCTCATTAAAAGAGCTTCCAGAAGTATTAGGCACTATATTACAAGGAAAAGTACGTGGAAGAATTCTTGTTAAACTATAAATTGTTCAAGTTATAACAAAACATATAAAATATTCAATCAATGGTCTTTCTGTAATTTAAAATGAAAGAGTATAAGAAGTATCTACTAGTATCCTCTTTCTCTTTTACTTATTACTGCAATTATAAGGGGAATGTTTACCAGCACAGAAGAACTTTTTCATGATCAGCAGAGTAATAGTAAGGAAAAGATTACGCCATCTTAAAGAAAGTCAATCCAAATTAACCATAGCCAAACACAAAAAGTCGATTCCTTAGCGTTACAGGAATTCGACTTTTTAGGTTGAAATTCGCTTAGCCTACAAAATTTCCGAAATGTTGGCCGACACCTATTAGGAATAGCAATTATTTTATCATTACTTGCCCTTCGCTAGTAATATTTGGGCTTATACTTTCATTTGTGGGATTTATAATCTCAATTGTTTCGTATTTATAGGTGAAGCAAAAAAAGTAAAAGGCTTCTTGAAGTAATCCAGCTATTATAACCACATCTATTTATTCAAGAATCGGGCGCTTTTCTTTAGTAAGAAGGCGTCTTTTTTTATATGCTCCTACACAAAGGATTGTGAAGATTTTCACTTAAACTATAGGGTGCTAGAGTTGAAGACAGGGGCTGTCAATATGGCAGCCTTTTCTTGTTCGACTAAAGGGGCAGGTTAATGGAAAAAGGAAAAAGAAGCATTTACCTTTTACTACTATTGATTCTATTTTCTATCTAATATATAATAGGAAAAATTAATTTACTTTATATAAAATTCTATGAAGAGAAAGAGTACGTTATTGTTTCTGTTCCAAAGAGAGCTGGTGTTTTGCTGAAAACCAGTGTTCAGATAATAACCGAAAATCATCTCTGAGAAGTAAAGCCGAATGTTTAGTAAGCTTTATCGGTTTCCTCCGTTACAAGGGACAACGTATTATTGTACGTTTGTAAAGGGTAATAAAATGTTTTCAAACATCTTATTAAACAAGAGTGGTACCGCGAGTTTCAATCTCGTCTCTTACTGAGACGGGATTTTTTGTTTTTTAGCAAACAAAAATCTAAGAAAAGCAGGTGAAGGCGTAATGAAGACGCTACTATTTGTAACAGATTTATATTATGAAGCAAAAGGAAGAAACTATTATGAAGAGGATTTATTTCTAACTTCAAAACTTAGAGAAGCCTTTAACTTAGTCATCTGTCATCCTGAAGATATTGAAGGATTTGAAGATAATGCTGATTTAATTGTTTTCCGAAATGCAGGTCCAGTCGCAAATTTTAAAGACAAATATGAAGCATTCCGCAGCCGAATTGTTTCTAAACATTTAAACACATATAATTCGTTTGATGGGAAGGCTGATATGAACGGAAAAGAATATTTAATTGAACTAACAAATGCTCATTTTCCTGTTATTCCAACCATTGATACCCTTGATTCCCTAAATAAACTTCCTAGTGTAGACACGTATATCGTAAAGCCGAAAGATGGAGCAGACTCTATCGGGATGGAATTTGTTACAAAAGATGAACTGAGTGAAAAAGTTAATTCAGGATCGAAAGATACATTGGTACAACCATTTCTCAATTTTGAATATGAAGTCTCATTTTATTTTATCGACAAAGAATTTCAGTATGCTCTTTATGCACCAGATAAAGATAAAAGATGGGAATTGAAAGAGTATGTACCTACGGAAGAAGATTTAGCTTTTGCTAAACGATTTATTGAATGGAACAATCTTGATTGGGGAATTCAACGAGTTGATGCTTGTCGGAATGAGCAAGGGGAGCTTTTATTAGTCGAATTGGAAGATTTAAACCCTTACCTTTCCCTATTAGAATTATCTGCTGAAACACGTCAGAATTTTGTAGAAGCAATGAAAAAATCATTACAAAAAGCTCTCCAAGCCTAATCATAATCAAATAGTTTATTAAGCTAACGGGTGCAAGAGTTAAATGATGGGATCGCTGCGGCGATCTTTTTCTTGTGTAACTAACGGGCAGGTTAGTGAAATAACAATATAGAAAAAATTCTTTATCTGTACAGCGACTAGGAATTGTAACCAAAAAGTTTAATATAAATGAATGATGTACTATATTTTTGATAATAGTGGGTGAATTGGATGAGTCAAGATTTGGCGGATTTTTCAAATGAA